>NZ_JAMZBD010000139.1:0-7103 GCF_024158685.1 Halomonas sp. 707D4
ACACCTCCAACCCGCGCAACATGGTGGCGGCGGGGCTGATCGCCCGCAACGCCAACCGGCTGGGGCTTCTACGCAAGCCCTGGGTGAAGTCGTCGCTGGCGCCGGGCTCGAAAACGGTGAAGATGTATCTCGAGGACGCCGGGCTGATGGCGGAGCTCGAGGCGCTGGGCTTCGGCGTGGTGGGCTACGCCTGCACCACCTGCAATGGCATGTCCGGCTCGCTGGACCCAAAAATCCAGCGCGAGATCATCGAGCGCGATCTGTACGCCACGGCGGTGCTGTCGGGCAACCGCAACTTCGATGGGCGCATCCATCCCTACGCCAAACAGGCGTTTCTGGCCTCGCCGCCGCTGGTGGTCGCCTACGCCATCGCCGGCACCATCCGCTTCGACATCGAGAAGGACGTGCTGGGGGTGGACGACCGCGGCCACCCGATCACGCTCAAGGACATCTGGCCCGACGACGACGAGATCGACGCCATCGTCAAGGCCTCGGTCAAGCCGGAGCAGTTTCGCCAGACCTACATCCCGATGTTCGATCTCGACAAGAGCGCCGGCGCGCCGGTCGACCCGCTCTACGCGTGGCGCCCGCAGAGCACCTACATTCGCCGCCCGCCCTACTGGGAAGGCAACATGGCGCGCGCCCGGGCGCTCAAGGGCATGCGCCCGCTGGCGATCCTGCCGGACAACATCACCACCGACCACCTGTCGCCGTCGAACGCCATCCTGGCGGACAGCGCGGCGGGGGAGTACCTGCTGAAGATGGGCCTGCCGGAGGAGGACTTCAACTCCTACGCCACCCACCGGGGCGATCACCTGACCGCCCAGCGGGCGACCTTCGCCAACCCCAAGCTCTACAACGAGATGGCGCTGGGCGACGATGGCCACGTGCGCCAGGGCTCGCTTGCGCGTCTTGAGCCCGAAGGCAAGGTGGTGCGCATGTGGGAGGCGATCGAAACCTACATGGCGCGCAGGCAGCCTCTGATCATCATCGCCGGCAACGACTACGGCCAGGGCTCCTCGCGGGACTGGGCGGCCAAGGGCGTGGCGCTCGCCGGGGTCGAGGCGATCGTCGCCGAAGGCTTCGAGCGCATCCACCGCACGAACCTGGTGGGCATGGGGGTGATGCCGCTGCAGTTCGAGCCCGGCACCACGCGCAAGACCCTGGCGCTGGACGGCACCGAAGTGTTCGATGTGGAAGGCGACACCGCGCCGGGCGCGACGCTTTCGCTTTTGATCCACCGCGCCGGCGGCACCGAGCGGGTGCCGGTGATCTGTCGCCTCGACACCGCCGAGGAGGTCTCCATCTACACCGCCGGCGGCGTGCTGCAGCGCTTTGCCAAGGACTTTCTCGAGGCGACGCCGGCCTGATTCGGCATTGCCTCATTCCCGACACTCACGCCCGGCCCCGCGCCGGGCGTTTCAGGAGCGACCCATGATGAGCCCGCAAGTCGAGATTCCCGCCACCTACATGCGCGGCGGCACCAGCAAGGGCGTGTTCTTCAAGCTCGATGACCTGCCCGAGGCGGCGCGCGCCCCGGGCTCCGCCCGCGACCGGCTGCTGCAGCGCCTGATGGGAAGCCCGGACCCTTACGAAAAGCAGATCGACGGCATGGGCGGGGCGACGTCGAGCACCAGCAAGGCGGTGATCCTCTCTAAAAGCGCCTCACCTGATCACGACGTCGATTATCTCTTCGGTCAGGTCGCCATCGACCGCCCCTTCGTCGACTGGAGCGGCAACTGCGGCAACCTTTCCGCTGCGGTCGGCCCCTTCGCGATTCGTGCCGGGCTGATCGAGGCCGCGCGAATCCCCGAGAACGGCGTGGTCGAGGTACGCATCTGGCAGGCGAATATCGAAAAGACCATCATCGCACGGGTACCGATCAGCGCCGGCCGGGTGCAGGAGACCGGCGACTTCGAGCTCGACGGCGTGACCTTTCCCGCCGCCGAGATTTCCGTCGCCTTCGTCGACCCCGCCGATGGCGAGGCGCGATCTTTCCCACCGGCAACCGGGTCGATACGCTCGAGGTGCCGGGCGTGGGCACGCTGGCAGCCACGCTGATCAACGCCGGCATTCCTACGGTGTTCGTCAATGCCAGGGACGTGGGCTATACCGGCACCGAGCTTCAGGAGGCGATCAACACTGACGCCGAGGCGCTTGCGCGGTTCGAGGCGATCCGCGTTCACGCTTCTCTCAGGATGGGGCTTGCCGAGAACATCGAGGCGGCCAGCGCCCGTCAGCACACGCCCAAGGTGGCTTTCGTGGCACCGCCGGCAAGCTATACGGCATCGAGTGGTCGAAACGTGGCGGACAGTGAGGTCGATCTACTGGTACGGGCGCTCTCCATGGGCAAGCTGCACCACGCCATGATGGGCACCGCAGCGGTGGCGATTGCCTCGGCAGCGGCGATCGAGGGCACGCTCGTCAACCTGGCCGCCGGCGGGGGCGAGCGCGAAGCGGTCACCTTCGGTCATCCGTCGGGAGTTCTGCAGGTAGGCGCCAAGGCAAGCTTAATGGACGGGCGCTGGCAGATCGACCGGGCGGTGATGAGCCGCAGCGCTCGGGTGCTGATGCAGGGCGCCGTCTTCGTGCCCTTCGAGGGCTAGAGAGGAAAGGCGGGCCCGCGATCCTGTTAAAGCGGGCCCTGGGCATCAATCCGAGAAGACGATCTGGTCTTCCATGCCGCTCACCGTGGCCTGGCCGATACCGCTGACCCGGGTGAGATCCTCGGCGTTTTCGAACTCGCCGTTGGCATTTCGCTCCTCGACGATCGCCGCCGCGCGGCTCGGTCCGACGCCGGGCAGCTCGGCGAGGAGCTCCGCGTCGGCGGTATTGACGTTGATGGGTGCAACCGACTGCGCGAAAGCGGTTCCGACCACGCTCATGCCGATCACTGCCGCTACTCCCAAGCCCTTGATGAATCGCTGCATGTTTAGCATCCTCTTCGTTATGATCTGGGTGATTAGGTGCATCTTGCGACCAAGGCCCGTTCCCTAAGCGAGCTTCAGTCCTTGTCAACGTAGCCAGAAAGTTCGGTGCTTGCCGTCATACGGTGACGACAGGCCATGTAAGAATTCCGAGCGCGTTTACGTAGACATCGCTTACACGAAAAGGCCCGTCAAGGCTGATATACTGGCGCGATCATCTCAAGGAGCGCGCCGTGGCTACAGATTCCCCCCTCATCATCGCCCTCGATTACCCTTCGCTTGACCAGGCGCTTTGCATGGCGGACCAGCTCGATCCGACGCGCTGTCGCGTCAAGGTCGGTAAGGAGCTTTTCACCCGTAGCGGGCCGGCGGTGCTCGAGGCGCTGCACGGGCGCGGCTTCGAGATATTTCTCGATCTCAAGTTCCACGACATTCCCAATACCGTGGCGGGCGCCGTGCAGGCCGCGGCGGAGCAGGGCGTGTGGATGGTCAACGTCCACGCTGCCGGCGGCGGCGAGATGATGCGCGCTGCCGCCCAGCGACTGAAGGAGAAGAGGCTCGCCACTCACCTCATCGCCGTCACGGTACTGACCAGCATGACGCAGGAAGTGCTGGCGGGCACCGGCGTGGCCGGCGCTCTCGATGAGCAGGTGATGCGCCTGGCCGCGCTGACCCAGGAGAGTGGGCTCGACGGCGTCGTCTGTTCGGCGCAGGAAGCCGCCGCGCTCGAGGCTAGCCTCGGCAAAGCGTTCCTCAAGGTGACCCCGGGCATTCGCCCGCACTTCGCTGCGCTCGACGACCAGGAGCGCGTGATGACGCCGGCCAAGGCGCTGGCGGCGGGCAGCACGCACCTGGTGATCGGCCGCCCGGTCACCCAGGCGAGTGACCCGATGGCCGCGCTGGCGGCGATCGAGGCGGAAATCGCCTAGCTACTCGCCCTCGATGCCCGTGATCGGCTTGATGGTGCCCCAACGCCGGCAGCTGGGGCACTGCCAGGTCAGGCCTTCGCTGGGGAATCCGCAGTGACGACAGCGATGGCGCGGGCGACCCTCCAGCAGTGCATCGGTGTGGTGCTTGAGCAGCAGCAGACGGGTATCCGGCGAAGTCTTGCCGCCGAGCCGCTCGCTCTGCAGGTACAGGTCGATCAAGTAGTCGAGACCGCCCAGGCTTGGCGCTTCGCGCAGCCACTCGCCGGTACGCTCGATGGCATCATCTACCCCGTCGCGGCGATGGACGAGTTCGCCAAGGGCGATGATCACGCTGGTATAGGGCGCCTGGCCCAGCAATCGGTAGAGGTGCGACTCGAACTTCTCGGGTGCCTCCAGGCGTTCGTAGGCGCGCCGCAGCGCCGGCAGCATCGTCGGCACGTGGGCGATGTCCTGGTGCGGAATGCGTTCGAGCCACTCGATGGCGCGCTGATACTGGCCATTCTCCATCTCCAGCTCGCTGAGCATCAGCGTGGCGCGAACGCAGGTCTCGTCCATCTGCAGCGCTTTCTTGAGGTGTCGCCGGGCGAGCTGGCGGCTCGATTGATCGATCTCTTCGCGCGCAAGCTCGCAGTACCAGTGGGCGGCGGCGCGGCGCATGCCGGGCTGCTGTTTGAGCATGGAGGCAACGGTGTCGAGGGCCTGCTGCCATTCGCGCTCCCGATCCAGCAGGTCGATCAGCAGGCGTTTGGCGCGCAGGCGATAGGCGTCGCTGCCGACCTGGGACAGCAGCGTCTGCAGCAGCCGCTCGGCGCGATCGTGAACACCGAGAGCGATGAAGTCCTGGGCGAGCTCGAGCTGGACGTGGGCATTGGTTTCAGAAGAGAGCGCGGGGCGAGCGAGCAGGTTCTGGTGGATGCTGACCGCCTTGTCGGCTTCGCCCCGGGCGCGGAACAGCTTGCCAAGCGCAATGTGCGTCTCGACGGTGTCGCTGTTGACGTCGAGGGCATGGATGAAGGTGTGGATCGCCTGGTCGGGCTTCTCGTCGAGCAGGTAGTTGAGGCCGACGAAGTATTCACGCGCGAGAGAAGCGTCGTTCGTGGCCGGACGGCGACGCTTGCGCCGCGCATCAAAGCGAATGCCCAGCGCGAAGCCGATGGCGACTGCCGCCAGCAGCACGCCGAGCAGCACGGCGTCCTGCATTTACACCAGTTCCTTGAACTCCTGGGTGCGTAGTCGATCGAGCTCCTTCTGCTGATGCCGGTTGTGTCGCTCGCTGCGCGCCAGACGCGTCTTCAGGCGAACATAGACACCCAGCATGGCCAGCATGCCCAGCACCACGCCGAAGGTCAGCGTGGCGAGCAGCCATACCGAGAGCGATACCGGCGGAAGCTCGGTCCAGATCAGGTTCAGGGCCACGGTCTGCTGGTTGTTGACAGCGAAAAGAATGCCGACAAGCAGCACCACCAGTAGAATAATGGCCAGTAATAGCCCTTTGATCCAACGCATGAGATTTTCCTAAGCTGTGACGTGCATGATCGCTCTATTGTGTACGACCCCAGGCTTGGCGTCATCCCCGATATCGCAAGGGCCAGATGCCGTGTGACTAGTAGCCCAGCGCCCGACTGGCGTCGACCTGTTCGCGCAGCTCCTTGCCCGGCTTGAAGTGAGGAACGTACTTGCCCTCGAGATCGACGGGGTCGCCGGTCTTGGGGTTGCGCCCCACGCGCGGCTCGCGGTAGTGCAGCGAAAAGCTGCCGAATCCGCGAATCTCCACGCGGCCGCCGCTGGACAGCGCATCGGTCATGTCATCCAGTATGATCCTCACCGCCGTTTCGACTTCCTTGGCGGACAGCTCCGGTTGACGCATCGCGATTTGTTCGATTAATTCAGATTTGGTCATCGGTTGGCTCCCTGCGAACGTTAAAGGTCGTACGGGCTTTCGACCTGAATAACATCCAACTCAGCATACTGCGCATTTTGGTATAAAACAATTTAGATAAAACAAGGTTCTAGGTCGAATAACAGCATAGGCGAAGCGGGCCGCTGGCGCGACCCCGTGGCTTCGGTATACTGGCTTTCCATTTTCCAGCCCGTAGAGGTTCCCGTTGAGCGACGACACATCCCCCAAGGCCATCCTTCGCAAGCGGCTTTACTGGCATTCGCGCCGTGGCATGTGGGAGCTGGACCTTCTGCTGATTCCGTTTCTCGAGGCGCGCTTCGAGACGCTCTCCGAGGTGGAGCAACTCGCCTACCAGCGCCTGATCGAGGAGGAGGACCAGGATCTCTTCGTCTGGCTGATGCACCGTGAGTGGCCAGAAGACCCCGAGCTTCGCCATATTGTCCAGATGATCGTCGAGCATGCCGAAACCACCGATAACAGTGCCTATCGCACGCTCTAGCTATCCGCTGGTGATTCACTCGCTGCTGGCCGTGGGGCTCGTCGGGGTGGGGTTTTGGATGACCGCTTCGCCCTGGATGCTCGTCGCACTGCCGGCGTGCCTGTGGCTGGTGTTTCGCCATGCTCGGCGCCAACCGACCGGAACGCTCTTCGTCCATCGCGTCGACGAGGCACTTTATGCGCGCTGGTTATCACCGAACGGGGAGCAGGGCGAGCAGCGTCCGCTGCGCTGCTCCTATCTGGGGCCCTGGCTTCTGGGGCTCGACGTGGGGCGCACGCGGCTCTGGCTATGGCCAGACAGCCTGCCCGGCGAGAGCCACCGTGCGCTTCGCCGCCTGTTGCATCGCCCCGGTCACTAGAGCGCCGGGGTCGCCTGCGCTGTCGAGGCGTGGGCGGCGCCGCTTCCGGAAGGCCAATCCGTCGAATAGTGCAGTCCACGGGACTCGCGTCGCGCGCGGGCAGCGTCGACGGTCAGTCTGGCCAGGTGCACTCTCTGCTCGAAGCGTCGACTCCCTGGGTGATCGGTGTTGCCAAGCGCCAGGCGCTCTGCCTCGAGTTCATCGAGTCGCGTGGCGGCCTCGCCAAGGCCGGCATCGCATCTGACGATACCGACATGGCGTCCCATCACTTCCTTGAGTCTTTCTTCCAGTGCGCTCGATGCCGCGAAGTCGCCGGTGCTCTTCGCGAGTCCGGGCATGTGCCCTGGCGCCTCGAAGGGCCGTGCGGGGGCGCGCAACAGAGCATCCGCGCAGCTTCTGGCGTAGACCAGACATTCCAGTAGCGAGTTGCTGGCCAGGCGATTGGCGCCGTGCAGGCCCGTGCAGGCGACTTCGCCGATCGCGTAAAGCC
>NZ_JAMZBD010000140.1:0-7094 GCF_024158685.1 Halomonas sp. 707D4
CTCGTGACCTCCGGCTCGACCTGGGCTTCGGTGCAGAAGACGTGACCGTCGTCCTGGGTGAAGGCGCGCACGCGCATGATGCCGTGCAGCGCGCCCGAGGGCTCGTTGCGATGGCAGCCGCCGAACTCGCCGAAGCGCACCGGAAGCTCCCGGTAGCTGCGAAGCCCGGAGTTGAACACCTGGACGTGGCCCGGGCAGTTCATCGGCTTGAGTGCGTATTCGCGCTTCTCCGACTCGGTGAAGAACATGCCGTCTGCGTAGTTGTCCCAGTGGCCGGACTTCTTCCACAGCGACACGTCCATGATCTGCGGGCAGCGAATCTCCTGATAGCCACCGGCCTTGTAGACGCCGCGCATGTACTGCTCGACCTGCTGCCACAGCGCCCAGCCGTTGGGGTGCCAGAAGATCATGCCCGGCGCCTCTTCCTGCATGTGGAACAGGTCGAGCTTGCGCGCAAGCTTGCGGTGATCGCGCTTCTCCGCCTCCTCGAGGCGCTTCATGTACGCCTTGAGCTGCTTCTTGTCGCCCCAGGCGGTGCCGTAGATGCGCGTGAGCATCGCGTTGGAGGCGTCCGCCCGCCAGTAGGCACCGGCCAGCTTGGTCAGCTTGAAGGCCTTCAGGTGGCGGGTGTTGGGCACGTGCGGGCCCCGGCACATGTCGGTGTACTCTTCGTGGTGGTACAACCGAATGGTGGCGCCTTCGGGGATGTCGCGAATGATCTCCTGCTTGTACGGCTCCTCGCGGCTGTCGAAGGTCGCCATGGCCTTGTCGCGATCCACGTACTCGCGCACCACGTCGTACTCCTGGTCGATCAGCGCCTGCATGCGCTTCTCGATCGCCTCCATGTCCTCCGGCGTGACCGAACGACCGAAGTCGATATCGTAGTAGAAGCCGTTCTCGATCACCGGACCGATCGCCATCTTGGCGTCCGGGTAGAGCTGTTTCACCGCATGCCCGATCAAGTGCGCACAGGAGTGGCGAATGATCTCGACGCCTTCCGGGTCGCGGGCGGTGATGATCGCCACGTCCGCGTCGTGTTCGATCATGTCGGCGGCATCGACCAGCACACCGTCTATCTTTCCGGCAACGCACGCCTTGGCCAAACCAGGGCCAATGGACTCGGCAAGCTGCATGATGGAAAGCGGTTCGTCGAAGGGTCGTTGACTGCCGTCGGGCAGGGTCACAATGGGCATTCGGATGTTCCTTGAGCGCAGTGGTGATCCATACCAGGGATCACATATCGCTATCAATGGCTTGAGGATTCGTTTCAAACGCAAAAGCGCCTGCCCGTCGATGGGCAGGCGCGTAGCCTAGCAGACTTTCAAGCGACGAGACACCGGCGCCGAGCCGCTTCAGTCGAGTGTGAGCGGCAGAACGTGTTCGCGCGTCAGTGGTGCAAGCTCGAGTGTCAGGGCTTGCCCTGGCGCCACCCACACCGCTTCCGCGATCTCCGCCGCCGCCTCGACGCGCTCATCGAGCGTCAGGCGAAAGAGTTCGGCGTCGATCAGCGTGTTCGCCTCGTTGGCCGCCTCGATTTCGACCCGCGTGACGTACGCAAGGCGAGACGGCACCACGCGTGCACCGAGCTCCTCCTCGATTTCGCGCGCCAGCGCCTCGCGGGCTGGCTCGCCGGGCTCGATCTTGCCGCCGGGCTGCATGAAATAGCGCGTACCGCGCTTGCGCACCAGCAGAAGCTCGCCCTTCGCGTTCACGACGATCGCCGCGGCGATGCGCAGCGTCTGAAGCGGGGCGTCGCTTGCGACCATCATGCTAGAACGCCCAGTCGTCGTCTTCGGTGGCCACCGCCTTGCCGATCACGTAGGAGGAACCCGAACCCGAGAAGAAGTCGTGGTTCTCGTCGGCGCTCGGTGACAGCGCGGCCATGATGGTCGGGTCGACGTCGGTGACGCTGCTCGGGAACAGCGGCTCGAAGCCCAGGTTCATCAACGCCTTGTTGGCGTTGTAGTGCAGGAACTTCTTGACGTCTTCGGTGAGACCCACCGCATCATAAAGCGACTCGGTGTAGCGCACCTCGTTGTCGTAGAGCTCCAGCAGCAGCTCGTAGGCGTAGTCCTTGACCTGTTGGCGACGCTCTGGGGTTGCCTCGTTGAGCGCCTGCTGGAACTTGTAGCCGATGTAGTAGCCGTGCACCGCCTCGTCGCGAATGATCAGGCGAATCAGGTCCGCCGTGTTGGTCAGCTTGGCGTGGCTCGACCAGTACATCGGCAGATAGAAGCCCGAGTAGAACAGAAACGACTCGAGGAAGACGCTCGCCACCTTGCGCATCAGAGGATCTTCGGAACGGTAGCGTTCGAGGATCAGCTCGGATTTCGCCTGCAGCGTCGGGTTCTCCTCGCTCCAGCGGAAGGCGTCGTCGACGTCACGCGTGGTACAAAGCGTCGAGAAGATCGAGCTGTAGGAGCGCGCATGCACCGATTCCATGAAGGCGATGTTGGTGTACACCGCTTCCTCGTGAGGCGTGCGTGCGTCTTCCATCAGCACCGGCGCGCCGACGCTGCTCTGGATGGTGTCCAGCAGCGTGAGCCCGGTGAACACGCGGATGGTCAGCTGCTTCTCCTGCTGGGTCAGCGTATTCCAGGACTGGATGTCGTTGGAAAGCGGCACCTTTTCCGGCAGCCAGAAGTTGCTGGTCAGGCGGTTCCAGACCTCCAGGTCCTTGTCATCCTGAAGGCGGTTCCAGTTGACGGCATCGACCCGTGATAAGCGTTGCGTAGTGGTCATCCCATGAATCTCTCAAGTCGTTGCGATGTTACAGCGTGCAGGAAACGCAGCCTTCCACTTCGGTACCCTCCAGGGCACTCTGGCGAAGACGGATGTAGTAGAGCGTCTTGATACCCTTGCGCCAAGCGTGGATCTGCGCCTTGTTGATGTCCCGGGTGGTGGCGGTGTCCGGGAAGAACAGCGTCAGCGACAGCCCCTGGTCGACGTGCTTGGACGCCTCGGCGTAGGTATCGATGATCTTTTCCGGGCCGATCTCGTAGGCGTCCTGGAAGTAATCGAAGTTCTCTTCGTTCAAGAAAGGCGCCGGGTAGTAGACACGGCCGAGCTTGCCTTCCTTGCGGATCTCGATCTTCGCCGCCACCGGATGGATGCTCGAGGTGGAGTGGTTGATGTAGGAGATCGAACCGGTCGGCGGCACCGCCTGCAGGTTGCGGTTGTAGAGGCCGTGAGCCATCACCGAGGCCTTGAGCTCTTCCCAGTCGGCCTGGGTCGGAAGCGCGATGCCGCTGCGCTCGAACAGTCCGCGCACCTTCTCGGTCTTCGGCAGCCACGCCTCATCGGTGTACTTGTCGAAGAACGTGCCCGACGCGTAGGTGGAATCCTTGAAGCCCGCGAAGGTGTCGCCGCGCTCGATGGCCAATTGATTCGAGGCGCGAATGGCGTGAAACGCCACGCAGTAGAAGTAGAGGTTGGTGAAATCGAGCCCCTCTTCACTGCCGTAGTAGATGTGCTCGCGGGCGAGGAAGCCGTGCAGGTTCATCTGACCAAGACCGATGGCGCGGGACTTGGCGTTGCCTTCGGCGATCGACGGCACGCTCTTCAGATTGCTCATTTCGGAGACGGCGGTGAGGCCGCGAATCGCGATGTCGACGCTGGTGGCGATGTCCCCGGAGTCCATGACCTTGGCGATGTTCATCGAGCCCAGGTTGCAGGAGATATCCTGACCGACCTTGCTGTAGTTCAGGCTTTCATCGTACTCGGTCGGCGTATTGACCTGCAGGATCTCGGAGCACAGATTGCTCATATTGATCCGGCCGGCGATCGGGTTGGCCCGGTTCACCGTGTCCTCGAACATGATGTAGGGGTAGCCGGATTCGAACTGCAGCTCGGCGAGCGTCTGGAAGAAGGCGCGTGCGTTGATCTTCTGCTTGCGAATGCGCGCGTCCGCGACCATCTCGTGGTAGTGCTCGGTGACGCTGATGTCGCCGAAGGGCTTGCCGTAGACCCGCTCCACATCGTAGGGAGAGAACAGGTACATGTCCTCGTTGCGCTTGGCGAGTTCAAACGTGATGTCCGGAATCGTCACGCCCAGCGACAGCGTCTTGATGCGGATCTTCTCGTCGGCGTTCTCGCGCTTGGTATCGAGAAAGCGCAGGATGTCCGGGTGGTGGGCGTTGAGGTACACCGCGCCCGCGCCCTGGCGCGCGCCGAGCTGGTTGGCGTAGGAGAAGGCGTCTTCCAAGAGCTTCATGATCGGAATGATGCCGGAGGACTGGTTCTCGATGCGCTTGATCGGCGCGCCGGACTCACGAATGTTGCTCAGCAGAAACGCCACGCCGCCGCCGCGCTTGGAGAGCTGCAGCGCCGAGTTGATCGAGCGGCCGATCGACTCCATGTTGTCTTCGATACGCAGCAGAAAGCACGACACCAGCTCGCCACGCTGCTGCTTGCCGCAGTTCAAAAACGTCGGCGTGGCCGGCTGGAAGCGCCCGGTGATGATCTCGTCGACCAGCGACTTGGCAAGCTGCTCCTCGCCGCGAGCGAGGGTGAGCGCGACCATGCACACGCGATCCTCGTAGCGCTCGAGGTAGCGCTTGCCATCGAAGGTCTTGAGCGTGTAGCTGGTGTAGTACTTGAAGGCGCCCAGAAAGCTCGGGAAGCGGAACTTGAAGGCGTAGGCCTGCTCGAACAGCGCCTTGACGAAAGCCGGCGTGTACTGCTCGAGCACTTCGGCCTCGTAGTAGCCCTCTTCCACCAGGTAGTCGAGCTTCTCCTCGAGCGAGTGGAAGAAGACCGTGTTCTGGTTGACGTGCTGCAGGAAGTACTGGCGCGCCGCTTCGCGATCCTTGTCGAGCTGGAGCTCGCCGTTGGCACCATACAGGTTCAGCATGGCGTTGAGGGCGTGGTAATCGAGCGTACGCGCCTGCGCCTTCTCCGCCGCCGGCTTCTTGGTGTCGGCCAGGCTTGTCGTGACTACGTTTGTCGTTTCCAAAACTCTTCTACTCCTTTGCGAACCCTGGCGACGTCATCGTCGGTGCCCAAAAGCTCGAATCGATACAGCAGCGGCACCTGGCATTTCTGCGCAATGATGCGCCCGGCCAGCCCGTATGCCTCGCCAAAATTGGTATTGCCTGCGGCAATGACGCCTCGAATGAGGTGTCGGTTATGCTCGTCGTTCAAGAAGCGGATCACCTGGATCGGGACTGCGCCTCGGGCCCCGCCCCCGCCGTAGGTCGGCGTGATCAGCACGTAAGGGGCTTCGATGCGCGGTGTCGGCTCGTCGCGACCGATCGGCAGCCTTCGCGCTTCAAGCCCCAGCTTCTCGACGAAACGATGGGTGTTGCCTGACTTGGTGGAAAAGTACACCAGCGTGCCAGCCAACGGTGCGTGCGCGTCCGTCAGCATGGCGATGGATCAGGCGAGCGCCTGGATACGATCCGGGCGAAAGCCCGACCAGTGATCTTCGCCTGCCACCACGACCGGCAGCTGGCGATAGCCCAGCGCCTCGACCTGCGCCTGGGCACCGTCTTCGGCGGTAATGTCGATCACCGTGTATTCGATACCCTGCTTGTCCATGGCACGATAAGTAGCGGTGCACTGGACGCAGGCGGGCTTGCTGTAGATTTGGATGGCCATGGCTACTTTTTCCTTTTCATAGCGGCGTTTTTAGGCTAGAGCACATGTAGTGCCCCACCCTCTTAAAAGACACTACGAATACTATATATAGACCACGGCAAAATCAATTCAAGCATATATAGTATTTTTTCATCCACAGCTTATTGACAAACAATGCCCAGCGACGCCACGGGGGCGCGCACCGATTCGAGGATGAAAACCAGCGTTTTCGGCATGCATTCAACGCCCTGAAACGCCGTTGCGGCGCTCGATGAATCGCCGATGAAAGTTATCCACTTCGTACATGAAGGCAAAAAATTTCGCCCGACACGAAAGACCGAGCCGATACACCCATACGTGCGACGAGCGCCGCGCGGGGTCGTCGACAAAGGCTTTTGAACAGCTCGCTCACCAACCTCGAGACATGAAAAAGCCCGGCCGATTGGCCGGGCTTTCGAAGGCGAGAGCAGGGCTATCAGGCGATAGCGGCCTGGTAGCGACGCTCGACCTCTTCCCAATTGACGACGTCGAAGAAGGCGGCGACGTAATCGGGGCGCTTGTTCTGGTACTTCAGGTAGTAGGCGTGTTCCCACACGTCCAGACCCAGGATCGGCGTGTTGCCATGCATCAGAGGGCTATCCTGGTTCAGGGTGTTCTCGACCACGAGCTTCTTCTCGGGAGTGACGGAGAGCCACGCCCAGCCGCTGCCGAAGCGACCGGTCGCGGCTTTCTTGAACTCTTCCTTGAAGGTATCGACGCCACCCAGCTCGCTGTCGATCGCCTTGGCGACGTCACCCTGGGGCTGGCCGCCGCCGTTGGGCGACATCATTTGCCAGAACATGGAGTGGTTGACGTGGCCGCCACCATTGTTGATCACGGCCTGACGCTTGGCTTCCGGTACGCGGTCGAGGTTGGAAACCAGCTCTTCGATCGCCAGGTCCTCGAGACCGGTGCCTTCGAGCGTGCCGTTGAGGTTGGTGACGTAGGTGTTGTGGTGACGCGAATGGTGGATTTCCATGGTCATCGCATCGATGCTCGGCTCGAGCGCGTCATAAGCGTAGGGCAGTTCAGGCAGTGTATGTGCCATGTCATCGTCTCCTTGAGTGACTGTCGGTGTTCAATCGAAGTAGGTGCGGTCACCCCTACCTCTTTTCAACCGCTGCTGCGGATTTTTACCTAAAACGTCAACGCCTTTCGGTGCTGCGTGCCCTGCACTCTAGCCAAGAATCGCCGCCTCGGCGAATACCCAGACAGGGCCGGTGCAGGACACGCCATCACAGCTTGCTCTCGAGCGCCGGCAGGATCTCGAACAGATCCCCCACCAGCCCGTAGTCCGCGACCTGGAAGATCGGCGCTTCCTCGTCCTTGTTGATCGCCACGATCACCTTCGAGTCCTTCATCCCCGCCAGGTGCTGGATGGCCCCCGAGATACCCACCGCGATGTAGAGATCCGGCGCCACGATCTTGCCGGTCTGCCCCACCTGCATGTCGTTGGGCACGAACCCCGCGTCCACCGC
>NZ_JAMZBD010000141.1:0-6956 GCF_024158685.1 Halomonas sp. 707D4
ACCGCGCCCAGCGCGTCACGCCGCTCGAGGTCGCCCTGAAGGGCGCCACGCTTTACAACCTGCCCGCTCCCACCCAGGGCATGGCGTCCTTGATGATCCTGGCACTCTACGAGCGCCTGGGCGTAAGCGATGGCGAAGGCTTCGCGCACCTGCACGGGCTGGTGGAATCCACCAAGCGCGCCTTTTTGCTGCGCGATCGCTACGTCACCGACCCGGGGCGCCTCGATATCGACCTGCAGTCGCTTTTGAGCGCCGAGAACCTCGACCGCGAGGCCGCCGAGATCGATCCCGAGCGCGCCCTGGCCTGGCCGCATACGCCGGCGCCCGGCGACACCATCTGGATGGGCACGGTGGATGCCGAAGGGCGTTCGGTGAGCTTCATCCAGAGCATCTACTGGGAGTTCGGCAGCGGCGTGGTGCTGCCGGAAAGCGGCGTGCTGTGGCAAAACCGCGGCATCAGCTTCTCGCTGGACGAGAACGACCTGCGCGGACTCGCGCCGGGGCGCAAGCCGTTTCACACCCTGAACCCGGCGCTGGCGCGCTTCGACGATGGCCGCAGCATGGTGTACGGCACCATGGGCGGCGAAGGCCAGCCGCAGACCCAGGCGGCGCTCTTCTCGCGCTACGCCTTTCATCACATGCCGCTGCAGCAGGCCGTGGCTGCGCCGCGCTGGCTGCTCGGGCGCACCTGGGGCGAGGAGAGCACCAACCTGAAGCTCGAATCACGCGTCGCCCCGGAGGTGGTGGAGCGCCTGCGCGCGGCCGGCCACGACGTGGAAGTGCTCGCAAGCTCCTACAGCGACACCATGGGCCATGCCGGCGCCATCGTGCACCACCCGGACGGGTTGATCGAAAGCGCCCACGACCCGCGCAGCGACGGCGGCGCGGCCAGCGTTTGAGCGCACCCAGGGTTATGGCCTAGACTGAACCCATACCACAAGTGAAGGTCCGATATACGCCTTGCCCGTTGACGAGCAAGGCGTTTTTCTCCCCGCCGATCAGGAGGCGCCCATGGCCAAGATCGATAAAACGCCGGCGCAGTGGCGCAGCGAGCTGAGCGCCGAGCAGTACCACGTCACCCGCGAAAAAGGCACCGAGCGTCCGTTCACCGGCGACTACCAGGTGCGCGACGAGCAAGGCATCTACCACTGCGTCTGCTGCCACGCGCCGCTGTTCGAGAACGAGCACAAGTTCGAGGCGGGCTGCGGCTGGCCGAGCTTCGATCGCCCGCTGGGCAAGCGCAGCGTGGAGGAGCACCGCGACCAGAGCCACGGCATGGAGCGCACGGAAGTCGTCTGCTCCCACTGCGACGCCCACCTGGGCCACGTCTTCCCGGACGGACCGCCGGAGACCACCGGGCTTCGCTACTGCATCAATTCGGTGGCGCTGGAGTTCCACCCGGACGAGTGACCGCGCCCGACCCGACGGGCCGCCGTTCTGATAGAATGGCGGCCCGTTTTTTTGTGCCTCACTTTGAGCCCTAGGAGAGTTCCATGCTCGGCTGGTTTCCCGGACACATGAACAAGGCCCGCCGCCAGATCAAGGAGGCGCTGCCGGAAATCGACGTGGTCATCGAGGTGATCGATGCACGCCTGCCCTACTCCAGCGCCAACCCGATGCTGGCCGAGCTGACCCGTCACAAGCCGGTGCTCAAGATATTGACCCGCGCGGACCTGGCGGACCCCGAGCGCACCCGGGAGTGGGTCGCCCACTTCGACGCTCAGCAAGACACCCGGGCGCTTGCGGTCACTACCACCCAGAGCCGCGAGCTCAAGAAGATTCCCAGGCTCTGCCACGAGCTCGCCGGCGCCGTGCGCGCGGATCGCGACGTGCGGGTGATGGTGATGGGCATCCCCAACGTGGGCAAGTCCACGCTGATCAACGGCCTGGCCGGGCGCAAGATCGCCAAGACCGGCAACGAGCCCGCCGTCACCAAGCGCCAGCAGAAGGTGCGCATCGACGGGCGCGTGGCATTGATCGACACCCCCGGAGTGCTGTGGCCGAAGATCGAGGATCAGGCCAGCGCCTACCGGCTGGCAGCGAGCGGTGCCATCCGCGATACCGCCATCGAGTACGTGGACGTGGCGATCGTCGCCAGCGCCGAACTCGCCAAGCGCTACCCCGACGCGCTCAGCGCCCGCTACAAGCTCAAGGAACTGCCGCCTTACGAGGCGCCCGACACCGCCCAGGAGATCGACGCCGACGGCCCCAAGCGCCCGGATTTTCTCGCCCTGGCAGGCTTCGACGGCCACGCGATCCTCAAGGAGATCGCCGCGCGGCGCGGCGGGCTGCGTGCCGGCGGCGAGGTCGACTGGCACCGCGGCGCCGAGGTGCTGCTGCACGAGCTGCGCGATGGCAAGCTCGGCCGCATCACCCTGGAAACCCCGGCGGACATCCCGCCGCCGCCGGCGCCCGACGACGCGGACAATGATCAAGACAGCGCCTTGAATGGCGCGCATAATGGCCAGTGACCCCAACCATCAAGGTACTGTCGGACACCCCATGGATACGCCAACGCCCACCGAGCCACAGCCTCTCAAGAAATCGCACAAGCTGCACAACGTCTGCTACGACATCCGCGGTCCCGTTCTCGACCACGCCAAGCGCCTGGAAGAGGAAGGCCAGCGGGTTCTGAAGCTCAACATCGGCAACCCCGCCCCCTTCGGGTTCGAGGCGCCGGAAGAGATCCTTCAGGACGTGATGCGCAACCTGCCCACCGCCCAGGGCTACTGCGACTCCAAGGGGCTCTACTCGGCGCGCAAGGCGATCATGCAGGAGTGCCAGCGCAAGGAAATCCCCGGCGTCGGCATCGAGGACATCTACATCGGCAACGGCGTCTCCGAGCTGATCGTGATGGCCATGCAGGCGCTGCTCAACGACGGCGACGAAGTGCTGATCCCGGCGCCGGACTACCCGCTGTGGACCGCCGCCGCGCACCTCTCCGGCGGCCATGGCGTGCACTATCTTTGCGACGAGCAGGCCGGCTGGGCGCCGGACATCGACGACATTCGCGCCAAGGTGACGAGCCGCACCCGGGCGATCGTGCTGATCAACCCCAACAATCCCACCGGGGCGGTCTACCCGCCGGACGTGGTCAAGGCGGTGCTGAAGGTCGCCCAGGAGCACCACCTGGTGGTCTTTTCCGACGAGATCTACGACAAGATCCTTTTCGACGGCGTCACCCATACGGCGACCGGGGCACTGGCCGACGACGACCAGCTGGTCATCACCATGAACGGGCTCTCCAAGAGCTACCGCTGCGCCGGCTTTCGCTCCGGCTGGATGACCATCTCGGGGACGCTCGCCAAGCAGCGCGCCAAGGACTTCATCCAGGGGCTGACCATGCTCGCCTCGATGCGCCTGTGTGCCAACGTGCCGGCCCAGCACGCCATCCAGACCGCGCTCGGCGGCTACCAGTCGATCAACGACCTGATCCTGCCCGGCGGGCGGCTGCTGGCCCAGCGCGACATTACCGTGGAAAAGCTCAACGCCATTCCTGGCGTATCATGCGTGACGCCCAAGGGAGCGCTCTACGCCTTCCCGCGTCTCGATCCCAAGGTATACAACATCAAGGACGACCAGCAGCTGGTGCTCGACCTGCTGCTGCAGGAGAAGATCCTGCTGGTCCAGGGCAGCGCCTTCAACTGGCCGGCGCCGGATCACGTGCGCATCGTCACCCTGCCCTGGGCGGACCAGCTGGGCGATGCACTCGACCGCTTCGCCAACTTCCTGTCGCGCTATCGTCAGTGACAGTGAACCCGGCGGGCCGCGCAGGCATCTAAACCGACAACAGACCGATGATAGCCACCTTTCAAGGACCTTAGAGGGAGATACATACATGATGCGCATTCTGCTGTTTCTGGCCACCAACCTGGCGGTGGTGCTGGTGGCGAGCTTCACGCTGCGCCTTTTCGGCGTGGAGGGCTACCTGCGAAGCCAGGGCATCAACTTCACGGGGCTTCTGATCTTCTGCTTCATCATCGGCATGGCGGGCTCCTTGATCTCGCTTCTGATGTCGAAGTGGCTGGCCAAGCGCTCCACCGGCACCGTGCTGATCGAGTCGCCCTCCAACTCGACCGAGCAGTGGCTAGTGGACACCGTGGCCGAGCTCTCCCGCGAGGCCGGTATCAAGACGCCGGAAGTGGGCATCTTCCCCGCCCAGCAGTCCAACGCCTTCGCCACCGGCTGGAACAAGGATGCCGCCCTGGTGGCGGTGTCGGCGGGGCTTCTGAACCGCATGCGCCCGGACGAGGTGCGCGCGGTGCTGGCCCACGAGATCGGCCACGTGGCCAATGGCGACATGGTGACGCTGGCCTTGATCCAGGGCGTGGTGAACACCTTCGTGATGTTCTTCGCCCGCGTGGTGGCGCAACTGCTCGACGGCTTCATGAAGAGCCGCGGCAGCGAAGGCGGGCTCGGCTTCATGGGCTACTTCGCGGTGGTCATGGTGGCGGAGATCGTCTTCGGCATCGTCGCTTCGGCCATCGTCGCCTGGTTCTCGCGCTTTCGTGAATACCGCGCGGACGAGGCCGGCGCCCGCCTTGCCGGCACCGGCGCCATGGTCAACGCGCTCGAACGCCTGAAGGTCGAAACCGAAATGCCGGACCAGATGCCGGACACCCTGCGCGCCATGGCGATCACCAAGGGCCAGACCCGGTCGTTCATGGAGAAGCTGTTCGCCAGCCATCCGCCGCTGGACGAGCGCATCCGCGCCCTCAAGGAAGCTGCCTACCGCCAGTAGACGCGCCCGGCGCTGAGCACTGCAAGACGGGGGAGCCGAAACGTATCGTTCGGCTCCCCCGTCTTTTTTTAGGGCCAACACCGGTGGTATCGAGCGCCGTTGACCGGCACCTTGCCAGGCTTCGCCGCCCTACTCCTCGGGCATCGAACCTACATCCGGCAAATAGGCCGCGCAAACGCGCCCGCGCCCGGTGGCCTTGGCCAGGTAGAGCAGCCGGTCGGCGGCGGTGATCAGCGCCGTGGCGTCACAGTCAAGGCGCGTACGGGCGCTGGCGACGCCCAGGCTGATGGTGATGACCGGTGCCACGTCGGATTTGGCGTTGGCCAGCCCCAGCGCCCTCACCGCTCTTTCGAGCTCGTCGGCCTTGCGCGCGGCGTCATCGAGCTCGGTTTCCGGCAGCAGGCAGACGAACTCCTCCCCGCCGTAGCGAGCGACCAGGTCGCGCGGGCGGTGCAGGATCGAGCGGAGGGTGGCGGCAATGCGCTTCAGGCAGTCGTCGCCGCAGAGATGGCCGTAGAAGTCGTTGTAGCGCTTGAAGAAGTCGATATCGATGAAGATCAGCGACAAGGGCCACCCGGCCTGCTGGCAGCGCTGCCACTCGATGGCGAGAAGCTCGTCGAAATAGCGCCGGTTGGCGACCCCGGTGAGGCCATCCTTGAGCGCCAGCTCGTGCAGGCGCAGGCGCTCCTGATGGCGCCGCTTGAGCACCGCCGCGGAAATCTGCAGCGCTGCCGAGCGCAGCAGCTCGGCGTTGTCGTCGGCCAGCGCGTGGTGCAGTCGCGCTGGCACCTGGGCGCCCTGGGCGATGCGCATCGCATGACCGTTGGCGCTCAGGCACTGGGTGACCCGCACGCACTGGCGACGATTGATGTACTCGAACACCGGCGGTGCCTGGGCCTCGCCCAGCCAGGAGAGATCCAGCGCCCGCTCCGGCAGCAGGCAGGCCGCCTGGATCTCAGCGGCAAAGATACCAGGGGCCAGCAGCGGCGCGGCATCGGAGAACTCCAGGGCGAACTCCGCGTTCCAGTCCACCAGACGCTCGAGGGCATCGAACACCGCCACGCTTTGATTCAACGAGAGCGGGCTATTCATCCCGCTCGCCGCGGGCCAGGCGCTGCGCCGCCAGCGCGGTGCCCTCGACCCGGGCGCGAATCTTGGCGAAGGCGGTGGCCCGCGGCGTGGAGACGTCGTCGCAAAACGGCGAGAAGCCGCAGTCGTCGGTGGTCCCGAGCTGGTCGAGGGGAATATGGCGCGCCGCCTGGAGCACCCGCTCGCAGACCTGCTCCGGCGTCTCGATGCGCGGGTCGATGACGTCGATCACGCCGATGAAGGCGCGCTGCCATGGCTTCAGGTAGCGCGCGACGATCTTCAAGGCGCGCTCCGGGTCCGCCTCGCGCGTCATGGCGATGTAGAAGTTGCCCGCCTCGAGCTCGAACAGGCTCGGCAGGAGTTCGGCGTAGTCCACGTCGGCACTGTGAGTGGCGTCGTGGTCCGCCCCGGGGCAGGTATGGATGCCGATGCGGCACCGCTCGTCGTGAGTGAAGCGCTCCAACACCCGGTTGTTGAGCTCGATGAAGCTGTCGAGGACGCTGCCGCTCGGGTCGATCTTGAGCGCCAGGCGTCCCTCGGTGAAATCGATCTGCACCGTCTGGGCGCCGGCGGCGAAGCAGTCGCGGATCTCGCGCTCCTGCTCGTCGACCAGGTCGTCCAGAAACGCCTCGCGGGGATAGTCGGCCAGCGGCTCGGCGGGGTAGAAAAGGCTCATCGCCGACACCGAGATGATCGCTTGCTTCATCGGCAGCCGGGTACGGGGCCGGGCCTGGGCCAGGGTGTGCGCGGCGGAGCGCATGAAGTGGAAAGGCCCCCGGGTGAGCCGCGGCAGCCGACGCACGTGGCCATCGCTGAAAGGAATCTCCAGCCCGTCCGGGGCGAAGTTCTCGCCCCCCTCCACCGAGTAGGTCGCGAAGCTGTGGGCCTTGCGCTGCTCGCCGTCGGTGACGATCGGCGAGCCCGTCGCCTCGAGTTCGCGCAGGGTGTCGCGCACGGCGGCGTCGTAGGCGGCCTCCAGCTGCGCCGCGTCGATACCGCCCTCCTTGAACCGGCGCTGTGCCTGCATCAGCGCCGAAGAGCGCGGGATACTGCCAATGGCTTCCGTCGGCAAGACGACCATGCGAACCTCCATCGCGTCACTGGACCCTCTAAGGTTTAGCCGAAG
>NZ_JAMZBD010000142.1:0-6952 GCF_024158685.1 Halomonas sp. 707D4
GCCGTCGGTCACTTCACCGAACACCGCGTAGCCCCACCCCTGCAGGTTCTTGCCGCTGTGGTTCAGGAAGGCGTTGTTGCCGACGTTGATGAAGAACTGCGCGGTCGCGGAATGCGGGTCCTGGGTACGCGCCATGGCGACGGTGCCGATGGTGTTCTGAAGGCCGTTGTCGGCTTCGTTCTCGATCGGCTCGCGGGTGGGTTTTTGCTCGAAGGACTGGTCGAAGCCGCCGCCCTGCACCATGAAGCCATCGATCACGCGGTGGAACAGGGTGCCGTCGTAGAAGCCGTCGCGCACGTACTGCTCGAAGTTGGCGGCGGTCTTCGGCGCCTTCTCGTGGTCAAGCGTGATGGTGATGTCACCCAGGGTGGTCTGTAATACGATCATGGATAAATTCCTGTTGAATAAAGGCGTTCGCCTTGGCGCTGTGCATCGGCGTCGCGTTATAATAGCGGTTTTGCCCGGCGCCGCGAAGCGCTACGGTTTCAGCGTAGGCGCCCGGCGCCCGGCACGCCATCCACTGTGAGGTTAGCGACACCACCATGACCAACGAGACCACCAAAGCCCCGAACTTCATTCGCAACCAGGTGAGCGACGAGATCGAGCGTGGGCAGGTCACCCAGATCGTGACCCGTTTTCCGCCGGAGCCCAACGGCTTCCTGCACATCGGTCATGCGAAGTCGATCTGTCTGAACTTCGGGTTGGCCGAGGAACTCGGTGGTGACTGTCATCTGCGCTTCGACGACACCAACCCGGCGAAGGAAGAGCAGGCCTACATCGACGCCATCAAGGAGGACGTCGCGTGGCTGGGCTTTGAGTGGGCGGGCGAGGTGCGTTTCGCCTCCAGCTATTTCGACCAGCTCTACGCCTGGGCCCAGCACCTGATTCGAGAAGGCAAGGCCTACGTCGACGATCTCTCCCCGGACGAGATCCGCGAGTACCGCGGCACGCTCACCGAGCCGGGCCGGCCGAGCCCCCACCGCGAGCGGGGCGTCGAGGAGAACCAGGAGCTGCTCGAGCGCATGCGCGTCGGCGAGTTCGCTGAAGGTGAGAAGGTGCTGCGCGCCAAGATCGACATGGCCTCGCCGAACATCAACCTGCGCGACCCGATCCTCTACCGCATTCGCCACGCAAGCCACCACCAGACCGGCGATACCTGGAAGATCTACCCCTCCTACGACTTCACCCACGGCCAGTCGGATGCCATCGAAGGCGTTACCCACTCGATCTGCACCCTGGAGTTCGAGGATCACCGCCCGCTCTACGAATGGTTCCTGAACAACCTGCCGGTACCCAGCAAGCCGCGCCAGATCGAATTCGCGCGTCTGAATCTCGACTACACCCTGACCTCCAAGCGCAAGCTGAAGCTTCTGGTCGACGAGGGCATCGTCGATGGCTGGGACGACCCGCGCATGCCGACGATCTCCGGCATGCGCCGGCGCGGCTACACTCCGGCCTCCATCCGCAAGTTCTGCGAGATGATCGGCGTCACCCGTGCCGACGGCGGTCTGGTCGACATCGCCATGCTGACCCACGCGATCCGCTCGGATCTTGAGGACAACGCCCCGCGCGCGATGTGCGTCATCAACCCGTTGAAGGTGGTGCTGACCAACGTCGAGGAAGGTTTCGAGGAGGTCTACGAGGTACCGGGGCACCCGGCCCGCGAGGACATGCCCGTGCGCCGCGTGCCTTTCACCCGCGAGCTCTACATCGACCGCGACGACTTCATGGAGGAGGCGCCGAAGAAGTTCTTCCGCCTGGCGCCGGGCAAGGAAGTACGCCTGCGCAACAGCTACGTCATTCGCTGCGACGAGGTGATCAAGGACGACGCCGGCGAGATCACCGAGCTTTGCTGCTCGGTGGATTTCGACACCCTGGGCAAGAACCCGGAAGGGCGCAAGGTGAAGGGCGTGATCCACTGGGTGAGCGCGACCCACGGCGTGCCCATGGAGGTGCGCCTCTACGACAATCTGTTCATGGTCGAGCAGCCGGACCGCGACAAGGACGCCGACTTCCTCGAGCACCTGAACCCGGAGTCGCTGGTGATCCGCCAGGCGATCGGCGAGCCGAGCCTGGCGGATGCCGCCCCGGAGTCGCGCTACCAGTTCGAGCGGGTAGGCTACTTCTGCGCCGATCGCCATCTCTCCACTCCCGAGAAGCTGGTCTTCAACCGCACCGTGGGCTTGAAGGACTCCTGGGCGAAAATTCAGAAAAAAGGCTAAGAGGCGCGCCATGCACATCTACAACACGCTCACCCGCCGCAAGGAGGCGTTCACGCCCATCGAACCCGGCCGAGTGAGCATGTACGTCTGCGGCATGACGGTGTACGACTACTGCCACCTGGGCCACGCCCGGGTGATGGTGGCGTTCGACGTGATCACGCGCTATCTGCGCCATCGCGGGTTTGAGGTCACCTACGTGCGCAACATCACCGACATCGACGACAAGATCCTAAAGCGCGCCGAGGAGAACGCCGAGTCGATCACCTCGCTCACCGAGCGCATGATCGACGCGATGCACGAGGACGAGGCGCGCCTCGGGGTGCTGCCGCCGTCCCGCGAGCCCCGGGCCACCGGCCACATCGACGAGATCGTCGCGATGATCGAGACGCTGATCGACAAGGGCTTCGCCTACGCCGCCGACAACGGCGACGTCTACTACCGCGTGCGCCGGTTCGACGGCTACGGCAAGCTCAACAACCGGCAGCTCGACGACATGCGCGCAGGCTCCCGGGTCGAGGTCGACACCCACAAGGAAGACCCGCTCGACTTCGTGCTGTGGAAAGCCGCCAAGCCGGGCGAGGCGCACTGGGCCTCGCCCTGGGGCGACGGCCGCCCGGGCTGGCACATCGAGTGCTCGGCGATGTCGACCTGCTGCCTGGGCAACACCTTTGACATCCACGGTGGCGGCCCGGACCTGACCTTCCCGCACCACGAGAACGAGATCGCCCAGAGCGAGGCCGCCACCGGCCAGACCTACGTCAACACCTGGATGCACGCCGGTGCCGTACGGGTCGACCAGGAGAAGATGTCCAAGTCGCTGGGCAACTTCTTCACCATTCGCGACGTGCTCGAAGAGCACGACCCGGAAGTGGTGCGCTATCTTCTGGTGGCGAGCCACTACCGCAGCCCGATCAACTACTCGGTGGGCTCGCTTCTCGAGGCGCGCAAATCCTTGATCCGCTTCTATACCGCCCTCGAAGGCGTCGACGCCGCGGCAGAGGGTGATGTGGAAACGCCGTACGCGGCGCGCTTCGAGCAGGCCATGGACGACGACTTCAACACGCCGGAAGCGCTGGCGGTGCTGTTCGAGCTCGCCCGCGAAGTGAACCGGTCCAGGACCGACGCGCCTGAGCGCGCCCCGCTTCTGGCATCGGAGCTCGTCCGTCTGGGCGGCGTACTGGGTCTTTTGCAACAGCCACCCGAGGCGTTTCTCAAGGGGGCGAGCGCGAAGGCGGCGATCAGTGACGCCGACATCGAGATGAAAATCGCAGAGCGTCAGCAGGCGAAAACGGACAGGGATTTTGCCCGGGCCGACGCCATTCGCGACGAGCTTGCAGCGCTTGGCGTGGTGCTCAAGGATTCGCGGGAAGGCACCACCTGGGTGATCGAAACGCCCTGAGCCGTGGCGCTGGGCGGCAGGCCACCTATACTCAAGCCATCGCAAGAAACCGTCACAAGAAACCGTCGCTAGATGAGCCAATTGACAAAAGGATGATGACGATGCGCTCGATCGTGAAAACCGCGCTGGGTGGGCTGGCGCTTACGTGGATGGCCGGCACGGCCCAGGCCGATGAGCCGGTGGTGGTGTCGTCGAAGATCGATACCGAAGGTGCCGTGCTCGGCGAGCTGATCATCCAGGCGCTGGAGCGCGAGGGAATCCCGACCGAGAACCGCCTGCAGCTGGGTGCGACCAGCGTAGTGCGCAGCGCCATTCAGGCCGGCGAGATCGACCTTTACCCGGAGTATACCGGCAACGGCGCGTTCTTCTACGACATGACCGACAGCCCCGTCTGGAACGATGCGGAGCAGGCCTATGAAACCGTGCGCGAGCGCGACGCCGAACAGGGGCTCGTGTGGCTGTCGCCGGCCAGTGCCAACAACACCTGGGCGATGAGCATTCGCGCCGACGTTGCCGAAGAGAACGAGCTCGTGACGCTGGAGGACCTGGCGGCGTACCTGGAGCAGGGGGGCGAGTTCAAGTTCGCCGCCAGCGCCGAATTCGTCGAATCCGCCCAGGCGTTGCCCGCCTTCCAGGAAGCCTACGGCTTCGAGCTCTCCGATGATCAGCTTCTGGTGCTCTCCGGCGGCAACACTGCCGCCACCATGCGTGCCGCCGCCCAGCAGACCAGCGGCGTCAACGCCGCCATGACCTACGGGACCGACGGCGGGCTGAACGCTCTGAATCTGGTCGTGCTCGAGGATACCCTCGGCGTTCAGCCGATCTACCAGCCTGCGCCGGTGGTGCGTGAAAGCGTGCTCGAGACCTACCCGGAAATCGAGTCAAGCCTCGACGCCGTGTTCGAGACGCTGGATCTCGAAACGCTCCAGCGCCTGAATGCCGACGTGGCCGTCAACGGCCTGTCACCGGATCAGGTCGCCCGCGACTATCTCGACACTCTCGGCGAGTGACGAAACGTGCCTGGAGGGGTGGTCATCGTCAACGCAAGTGAGCGGCACCCATCCCCCAACGTCGTTCTGATGGCGCTCGGCATCGTCATGCTGGGCGCCGTGTGGCTGCTCGGGGTCGTCAGCGTCGCGCCCAACCGCATCGTGCCCGGTACTTCCTATCCTCTGGTCGCGGCGCTGGGCATGCCCGGCGCGCTTCTGGTCACGCTGCTGCTCGGCGCCATGACGGCGCTGGCACTGCGCCCCACACGCATCCACTACCTGGCGATGCTGTTGCTGCTTTGCATGGTGCTGCTCCTGATGCCTTTCGGGCTCATGGTGGCCGGTCATTTCCTGATCGACCCGACGCTGCCCCAGGCGCGCCTGGGGCTTGGCGCAGCGTACTGGACGCTTGCCTTCGTATTGCTGCTCTATCTCGTCGAGCTGCGCCTGCGCCTTGCCCTCAAGCGGCTGCCCACGGCGCTCTTGCTAATGGCCGTGGCGCTCGCCTGGTGGCTCTGTGCACGGCTGTGGCTGGATGATCTTGCCCTCGTGCAGGAGTTCCAGGCGCGTCGCGGGGCGTTCTTCTCCGCCCTGCGCCAGCACGTGCTGCTTGTGGGCGTCTCGGTGGGCAGCAGTCTTCTCCTCGGCCTTGCCCTGGCGCTGGCCATGCACCGTTTTTACCGCCTTCGCAAGGCGGGGTTCGTGCTGCTCAATTTCCTGCAGACCATACCGAGTCTTGCCCTGTTCGGGCTGCTTCTGGCGCCGCTGGCCTGGCTCGGTGCCAACGTCACCTGGCTGGGCAATCTCGGCGTCAGTGGCATCGGCAACACCCCGGCGCTGATCGCGCTGATCGCCTACAGCCTGCTGCCCATCGTGCGCAATACCTTCATCGCCCTCGAGCAGGTACGCCCGGATACTCTCGAAGCCGCCACGGCAATGGGCATGCGCGGGCATCAGCGCTTCTGGCAGGTGCGCTTTCCGCTGGCGCTGCCGGTGCTGATCGAAGGGGTGCGCATCACGACCGTCCAGGCGGTCGGGCTGACCGCCGTGGCCGCGTTGATCGGCGCCGGGGGGCTGGGCACCTTCATCTTCCAGGGCCTTGGCCAGGCGGCCATGGACATGGTGCTGCTCGGGGCGCTGCCGATCGTGGCCATGGCCCTGATCGCCGATGCCGCTCTCGGTGCACTGGCCGACATCACCCGTCATGGAGGCGCGACGTGATCGAACTCAACAAGGTGTCCAAGCGCTTCGGCGAGGCGCTGGCCGTCGACGACATCTCGCTGCGCGTGGAGAAGGGCTCGTTCTGCGCGCTGGTCGGCACTTCCGGCTGCGGCAAGTCGACCACGCTTCGCATGATCAACCGGCTCATCCCGCACAGCGACGGCGAGATCACCATCGACGGCCAGCCGATCGAACAGCTCGACCCGGTCAGGCTACGCCGGCGTATCGGCTACGTGATACAGAGCACCGGGCTGTTTCCGCACTGGAACGTGGCGCGCAACATCGCCCTGGTGCCCCGGCTTCTCAAGTGGCCGGCCGAGAAGGTCGACGCCCGGGTCGAGGAGCTGATGGCGCTTCTCGGGCTGCCTTTCGACGAGTTCGCCGCCAAGTACCCGCACCAGCTCTCCGGCGGCCAGGCCCAGCGGGTAGGGGTGGCCCGGGCGCTGGCCGCCGACCCGGACATTCTGCTAATGGACGAGCCCTTCGGCGCCCTCGATCCGCTCACCCGCGACAAGCTCCAGGAGGAGCTCGCCAGGCTCCAGGCCAGGCTGCACAAGACCGTGGTGTTCGTCACCCACGACATGGACGAAGCGCTCAAGCTCGCCGACCATCTGGTGGTGATGCGCGACGGGCGCATCGTCCAGCAGGGCAGTCCGCTGACGCTTCTGCGCCACCCCGCCGACCCCTTCGTGGAGTCGCTGCTGGGGGGACTCGAGCGCGGGCTCAAGCAGGCGGGGCTCACCCGGGTCAAGGAGCACATGACATCGCTTGGCCCCCAGGTGCCGGCCCATTCGCGCATCCCGAGCGACTTCACCCTGCGCCAGGGGCTTTCGATGATGCTGCGTGATCACACCGAGCGTCTCACCGTGGTCGATGCAAGCGACGTACCCGTCGGCGAGCTGTCGCTGCGACGGCTGATCAAGGAGTCCCAGAGCGAGCGAGGTGCGCCCCGTGCAGGCTAGGGGCGCCGTTTCCATCGCGCGTACGCGGCCGAACTGGCTGCCGGCCCTCGGCTTTGCGCTGCTTCTGGGCCTGGCGCTCTTCGGCATGGAGTTTCTGGAGCCGTTCTTTCGCTGGGTGGAACCGGAGGCGCGCAGCGTCGTCTATGCCCGGGCGAGCTT
>NZ_JAMZBD010000143.1:0-6926 GCF_024158685.1 Halomonas sp. 707D4
GACAGCCGGCGATGTGCAGAGGGCCCGTGGAGCCGGCGCGGATCTGCTGATCGCCGGCTCCACGGGCCCTCTGCACATCGCCGGCTGTCTGAATGTCGCCACCGCCGGTTTTTATCCCGCCAAGCGCTCGGCAACGCCGCTGCGCTGGCAGACCTGCAAGGACGCCGACAGGCGCCTGGCCTTCAGCCCGCCTGTCAAAGCGGCCCAGCAGGACATGACGGCCATCGACCTCGCCGCCGCCGCCGACGAGATCTCAGCGCTGCTCCGGGCCGGACTGGCCGCGCACCCATAGCGCCGCGTACTTGTTGAAGGTGGAGTGCGCCGAGAGCAGCGACAGCAAGAACCCCTGCCGGCCATCCCTGAAGCCCGCCTTGAGCAGATACATCTTGAGAAAGCAGCCCAGCGCGTGGGCCACGCCCTGGCCGAGAGAGGCCGTCTTGCCCCGGGCGGCGCGCTGCTCCGCCCAGGCATCGGCGTAATGCGCGGACTTCTCCAGGTAGTGGCGCACGTCGCGGTAGGTGTAGTGCAAGAGATCGCCGGCGAGCGGACGCACCTCGAGGGTATCCGGCACCACCAGCTTCTCGTGGACCAGCGCCGCGTTGTAGGAGGCGAGCCCCTTGGGGTAGAGGCGCAGCACCCGGTCCGGGTACCAGCCGCAGTGGCGGATGAAGCGCCCGAAGCACCAGGAGAGCCGGGGCAGCGCATACACCGCCGGGGGCACCGTCACCGCCTGCTGGATGCTGCGGGCGAGCTCCTCGGTGACGCGCTCGTCGGCATCGATCATCAGGATCCACTCATGGCGCGCCAGCGCCTCGGCGCGCTGGCGCTGCACGCCGAACCCCTGCCAATCCGCCGCCACCTGGACGTTGTCGGTGAACTCACGGGCGATCGCGAGGGTCTCGTCCTGGCTTCCGGCGTCGAGCACGACGATCTCGTCGGCGAAGGAGAGCGTTTCGAGGCAGGCACGCAGGTGGTGCGCCTCGTTCTTGACGATCAGTACAGCGGAAATGGCCACGGGTCACCTTTGCCAGCGCAGTCGAGAATAGCGTTGCCCGCCGGCGATCTTCCCACCGGCGCGCACTAACTTGGTAAGCTACCATACTCATTCGGTCGAAGATGGAAAGGGAATTTGGCATGGCGTCGACAAGGACCTCTCGATTCACCCCGTGGCTTCCGCTGCTGGTCATCGGCGCAAGCCTCGGCTACGCCGTGACGGTAGTCACGCGCCTGCCCTGGTGGTCGCTTTTCATCATGGCGGCGGCGTGGATCGGCGTGGGGCTGAAGCTCAACTGGGGGGTGCCGCGCAACGCGCGCTACCGGCGCATCTGGCCCTGGTCGCTTGTGCCGCTGAGCCTTCTGGGCATCTACGTCTATCTTGCCGACAGCTTCGGCAACGTCGATCTCGGCGCGGTGTTCTTCCATCTTCAGGCAGGCATGACCGACCACGGTGGCGGCGGCAAGGTCGTCATCGCGGCGGTGTACGTGGTGAGCATGCTGGCGGTGCTGGCCTCGGTCACTTGGCTTGCGCGCCGGGACCCGCGCTGGCGACTGGCCGAGCGTTTCTTCGCCCTGCTGATCCTGGCGATCAACCCGCTGCTCTACGGCCTTGGCCAGCGCAGCGCGGCGATCGTCACCGACGACGGTGAGTGGCTCGACCGGCGCTACGTGGCACCGCCCACCGAGGAGCAGACGCACCGGCCCAATCTGCTGCTGATGTACCTGGAGAGCCTGGAGCGTACCTACTCGAGCGATGTCTTCGGCGACGCCTACGCCGATCTCGAGGCGCTCGGCGAGCGCGGCCGGGTGTTCGAGGGCATTCGCCAGATGGACAACACCGGCTGGACCATGGCCGGCATGATCGCAAGCCAGTGCGGCGTACCGCTGATGCCGGCGGGACTTCTGCACGACACCCAGTTCGAACCTTTGCAGCAGGTAGTGCCCGGCGTCGACTGCCTGGGCGACATCCTGGCGGGCCAGGGCTACCGGCTGAGCTACCTGGGCGGGGCCAGCTCGCAGTTCGCCGGCAAGGGGCTGTTCTACCGCGGCCACCAGTTCCAGACCGTCAAGGGCAAGGAAGACTGGCTTCCCGAGCTTGACGACCCGGAGTACGTCAACAGCTGGGGAGTGTTCGACGACACCCTCTACGCCGAGGTCGAGCGCGAGATTCGCCGCTACCGGCAAGAAGACGATGGCCCCTGGGCGGTGGTCAACCTGAGCCTGGCCGGTCATGCCCCTCACGGCTTTCCTTCGCAGACCTGCATCGACCGCCAGGGCCCCTTCGACGGCCAGGACATTCTCTACTCGGTGAAGTGCTCCGCCTGGCAGGCGCGGGATCTGATCGAGCGGCTCGAGGCCGAGGGGCTTCTGGAGAACACGCTGGTGGTGTTGATGAGCGATCATCTGACCATGCGCGTCTCGGTGTGGGACCAGCTGACGGCGCTGGATCGCGACAATACCCTGATCATGCTGGGCAACGGCATCGAACCCGAGCGCATCCGCCGCAACGCCGCCATGCTGGACGTCTTTCCCACCCTGCTGGAGGCGCTCGGCCTGCCGCTGGAGGAGCACCGCGCCGGGCTCGGGGCCTCGCTGACCGGCGATCACTCGACGCTAGCCGAAACCCACGGCCTCGACGTGCTCAACGAACGCCTGCGCGAGGAGACCGCCCTTCAGCACCGCCTCTGGGAGGGGCTCGCTCCCCAGCGCCGCGAGGCGGCCTCGCCCGTCGAGCAGGTCATCACCCCCGACCGCTGACGATCACCCCGCCCGCGCGCGCCTGCACCGCGCGCAGGGCGTGGTAAACCCCCTGTTCGCCCAGCTGGTTGAGGCAGTTGGTGTGGCCGAGCGGGCATACCCGCTTGAAGCAGGGCGAGCATTCGAGCCCGAGATAATGGATGGTGGCACTGTCGGTCAGCGGCGGCGTGTAGCGCGGCGACGACGAGCCGTAGAGCGCATGCACCGGCACGCCCACGGCGGCGGCCACGTGCATCAACCCGGAGTCGTTGGTGACCACCTGGCGGCAGTCGGCGAGCAGGTCCACCGCATCGGCGAGCGACGTGGCGCCGCACAGGTTGTGGGCGTGCTCCAGGCCCTCGACGATACGCTCGCCCACCGCGTGATCCTTCGGCCCGCCGAAGATGCGCACCTCGAAACCATCCTCGATCAGCCGGCGAGCCAGCGCACGGAAGTACTCCGGCGGCCACTGCTTGGCCGGTCCGTACTCCGCCCCGGGCATCATGCCCACCGCCAGGCGCGAGGAGAGCGCATGCTTCAGGCGCAGGTTCACGAGGTTGTCATGATCCACGCCAAGGCGCGGCGCGGGAATGTCGAACGTGCCCCGGCTCGCCTGCTCCCCGGGCAGGCCGAGCGACACGAAGCGCTTGACGGTCTGGTCGAGCACGCCCTTGTCGAGCCTGCGCGTCTCGGTCAGAAGCCCGTAGCGGTACTCGCCGAGAAACCCCACCCGCTCGGGGATGCGCGCCAGAAATGGCACCAGCGCCGCCTTCCAGGAGCGCGGCAGCACGATGGCGCGATCGAAGCGCCCTTTCAGGCGAGCCGCCAGCTCGCGACGGCTCTTCAAGCCGAACTGGCCGTGCCCTACCGCCAGGGGCAGCACTTCGTCCACCTGCGGCATGCGCGCCAGAACCGGCTGCGACCAGGCAGGCGCCACCACGCCCAAGTGGGCGCCTGGGTGCTGGCGCTTGAGCGTGATGAACAGGCTCTGGGCCATCACCATGTCGCCCACCCATGAGGGGCCGACGACCAGCAGCCGAGGCCCGACGCTAGCCATTGAGCCACTCCAGGTAGGCCTTCACGCCCTCGGCGACGGTCTTGAACTCGACGTCGCAGCCCGCCTCGCGCAGGCGTGAGATGTCCGCACGGGTATAGCTCTGGTAGCGCCCCTTGAGCTCCTCGGGGAAGTCGATGTACTCGATGGTGCCCTTGCCGTAGTAGTCGATGACCGCCTCGCCGATCGCCTTGAACGGCTCGGCGCGACCGGTGCCCAGGTTGAAGATGCCGGACACCTTCGGGTGGTCGAGAAACCACAGATTGACGTCCACCACGTCGCCGACGAACACGAAGTCGCGGCTCTGCATGCCGGCCTCGAATCCATCATGGGCGCCGAAGAGCTTCAAATCGCCGCCGGCGCTCACCTGGTTGTGGTTGTGGAAGGCCACGCTCGCCATCTTGCCCTTGTGCTGCTCGCGCGGGCCATACACGTTGAAGTAGCGAAACCCGACCACCTGGGTGGTCAGCGTCGGCATCCGCGCGCGCACGTGCTGGTCGAACAGGAGTTTCGAGTAGCCATAGACGTTGAGCGGCTTCTCGAACTCCGGCGACTCCTTGAACACGTCGCTGCCGCCGTAGGTGGCCGCCGAGGAGGCGTAGAGAAGCGCAATGCCGTGCTGCTCGCAGTACTCGAGCAGCAGCTTCGAGTACTCGAAGTTGTTCTCCATCATGTACTGGCCATCCCACTCGGTGGTGTCCGAGCAGGCGCCTTCGTGGAAGATCGCCTCGATGGCGGGCAGGTCACACGGCTCGCCCCTGAGCGAGGCGCGCACCTCGGTGATGAAGTCGTCCTTGTCGCGGTAATCGAAAAGCGTGCAGTCGGCCAGGTTGACGAACTTGGTGCCATCGGAAAGGTCGTCCACCACCAGGATGTCGGTGCGCCCGCGCGCGTTGAGCGCCTTGACGATATTGGCGCCGATGAATCCGGCCCCGCCAGTCACTACGATCATGGGATCTCCTTCAAAAGCGGCTTGAAAGGCATGCGTGCCTATAACCCATCTGCTGGGGATTGTATACTTGACGGCTAATGAATTCATGGCCAATGGTGCTTTTTGCGATGAGTGTCTCGACGAATCAATCGACGCCGGACGTGTCGACCTTTCAAGGCTTGATCCTTGCGCTGCAGCAGTACTGGGCGGAACAGGGCTGCGTGATCCTTCAGCCGCTGGACATGGAAGTAGGCGCGGGCACCTTCCACCCGGCCACCTTCCTGCGCTCGATCGGCCCGGAATCCTGGAATGCCGCCTACGTGCAGCCCTCGCGGCGCCCCACCGATGGCCGCTACGGCGAGAACCCCAACCGCCTGCAGCACTACTACCAGTTCCAGGTGGTGATGAAGCCCTCCCCGGCCCACTTCCAGGAGCTCTACCTGGGCTCGCTCAAGCGCCTCGGGCTCGACCCACTGGTCCACGACGTGCGCTTCGTCGAGGACAACTGGGAATCCCCCACCCTCGGTGCCTGGGGCCTGGGCTGGGAAATGTGGCTCAACGGCATGGAGGTGACCCAGTTCACCTACTTCCAGCAGGCCGGCGGCATCGAGTGCTACCCGGTGACCGGCGAGCTCACCTACGGGCTCGAGCGCATCGCCATGTACCTGCAGGACGTCGACAGCGTCTACGACCTGGTCTGGGCGATCGCCCCGGACGGCAGCAAGGTCACCTACGGCGACGTCTACCTGCAGAACGAGCGCGAGCAGTCCGCCTACAACTTCGAGCACGCCGACGTCGACCAGCTCTTCGCCAATTTCGATCACCAGGAGCAGGAGTGCGGCAAGCTGCTGGAGGCCGCACTTCCGCTGCCCGCCTACGAGCAGGTGCTCAAGGCCTCGCACACCTTCAACTTGCTGGATGCTCGCCACGCGATCTCGGTCACCGAGCGCCAGCGCTTCATCCTGCGGGTGCGCACCATGGCCCGTGACGTGGCCCACGCTTATTACCAGTCGCGCAAGGACGCCGGATTCCCCATGGCATCCGAAGCCCTTCGCCGTGAACTGCTGGACGACCAGGGAGACGCTTGAATGGCCGCTGATACGCTGTTACTCGAACTCGGCGCCGAAGAGCTGCCGCCCACCGCCCTCGACGCGCTATCGGACGCCTTTGCCGCCGGCATCGAAAAGGGGCTTCTGGAGGCCGAGATCGCCTTCGACCGAGTCATCGCCTACGCCACCCCGCGCCGCCTGGCCGTACGGGTGGAGAACCTGGCCGACAAGCAGCCGGACCGCGAAGTCGAAAAGCGCGGCCCGGCGCTGGCCGCCGCCTTCAAGGAGGGCGTGCCGACCAAGGCCGCCGAAGGCTTCGCCCGCTCCTGCGGGGTGAGCGTCGACGAGCTGATCCACCTGGAAACCGACAAGGGCACCTGGCTTGGCTACCGCGAGCGCCAGAGCGGCGAGAGCGTGCAGGCACTGCTGCCGGCGCTCGTGCGCAAGACGCTCACGTCGCTGCCCGTGCCCAAGAACATGCGCTGGGGCGCCTCGCGGGTCGAATTCTCGCGCCCGGTACACTGGCTCGTGGCCCTCTACGGCAGTGACGTGATCGCCGCCGAAGCGCTGGGCCTCGAGGCCAGCCGCACCACCTACGGCCACCGCTTCCACGCGCCGAATGCTCTTCAGCTCGCCCACGCCGACGACTACCTCGACACCCTCGAGAACGCCTACGTGCTGGCGGATCGCACCCAGCGCCGCGAGCGCATTCGCGAGCAGGTACTGGCCGAAGCCGAGGTCGTCGACGCGACGGCGGTGATCGACGAGGATCTGCTGGTCGAGGTGAGCGGATTGGTAGAGTGGCCGGTGGCGCTGACCGGCAGCTTCGACGAGCGCTTTCTGAAGGTGCCGGCGGAGTGCTTGATCTCGTCGATGAAGGCGAACCAGAAGTACTTCCACCTGCTGGACGACGACGGCGCACTCAAGCCGCTGTTCATCACCATTTCCAACATCGAGAGCGCCGATCCGCAGCAGGTGATCTCTGGCAACGAGAAGGTCATTCGCCCACGCCTGGCGGACGCGGTGTTCTTCTACGACACCGACCGCAAGCAGCGCCTGGCGGCGCGCATTCCCCAGCTCGAGAACGTGGTGTTCCAGAAGGAGCTTGGTTCGCTTGCCGACAAGGTGCGCCGCAGCACGGCGATCGCCACCTTCATCG
>NZ_JAMZBD010000144.1:0-6893 GCF_024158685.1 Halomonas sp. 707D4
GCGATACTCGCCAGCGGCTATGCCGCGGTGCTGAGCGCACTGGTCGGGTTCGTCACTTTCAACTTCTTCTTCACCGAGCCGCGCTACTCGCTGCTGGTGTCCGGCGAGGGCGGGCCGGCGCAGCAAGGCGCGCACGCGAGCCAGAAGCTCCTCGATACCGAAAGGCTTGGTGACGTAGTCGTTCGCGCCGGCATCGAGCGCCTGCACCTTCTCGGCCTCGTGGCCGCGCACCGAGACGATGATGACCGGCACGTCGCTTGCGCGGCGTATCGCGGCGAGCACCGCCTGGCCCTCCATGTCGGGAAGCCCCAGGTCCAGCAGCACCAGGTCGATCGGCTCGCCTGCTGATGCCAGCACGGTCTCGATGGCCTGTGCGCCGGTCGCCGCTTCGCTCACCGCGAAGCCCTGGGAGCCCAGGCTGATGCGCAAAAACTGGCGAATGGCGCGCTCGTCGTCCACGACCAGCACGCGGAATGTCTCGTTCATGCGTCGTACCCCGCGCCGGACGGCGCCGTGTAAGGGCGAAGCGGCAGGCGAATCACCATGGTCGTGCCGCGCCCTTCGGGGCCGGCCTCGGCGACTACCTCGCCACCGTGGGCGCCCACCATCCCCTTGCAGATCGCAAGGCCCAGGCCGCTGCCGTGGGGACTGCCGTCGCCGGTGTAGAACATCTCGAACACCTTCTCGCGCATGGCCGGGGCAATGCCCGGGCCTTGGTCGGTCAAGGCGATGATCATGTGACTCGCCGTCTCGTCGGTGGCGGCGCTCATCTCGAGCGTGCCGCCCGGCGGCGAGAAGCGCGCGGCGTTTTCCAGCACGTTGACCAGGGCCTGCTCGATCAGCGCCGGATGAACGTACAGCAGCGGCAGGCTGCCCGCCGGCCAGCGCTGGAGGAGCGTCACTCCCTCCAGTGCCGAGGCCAGGCGGCGGCGGGCGGAGGCGACCATGTCGTCGAGCGATACCCAGTCGCGCTCGATCTTGAGCTCACCGTGGCCCAGGCGCGTCATGTCCAGCAGGTTCTGGATGTAGCGGTCCAGGCGCTGGCTCTCGCCGAGCACGCCGTCGAGCAGCTCGCGCCGGTCGACGGGACTCAACTGCGCGTCGAGGGCGCGCAGCGAGCTGGCCGCACCGATGATCGAGGCAAGCGGCGTGCGCAGGTCGTGGGAGACGGAAGCCAGCAGCGCCGAGCGCAGCCGCTCGCGCTCCTCGGCCAGGCGCGCGGCACCGAGTGCCTGCATGCGGCGGCGGCTTTCACCGGCGACCCGGCCCACCACCAGCGCGACCAGCAGGAAGAAGCAGAGTGTCAGCAGCTGCTCGCGTTCGGCCACCAGCAGCGAGTAGCGCGGCTCGGTGAAGAAGAAGTTGAAAGTGACGAACCCGACCAGTGCGCTCAGCACCGCGGCATAGCCGCTGGCGAGTATCGCGCAGGCCAGCACGGCGCTTAGGAACACCAGCGACAGGTTGGCCAGCGCAAGCCAGGCCTGCAGGCCCGCGCTTGCGATCAGTGCCAGCAGGTTGGCCATCAGCACGCAGCCAAGCTCGCGACGGCGGGGAAGACGATACCAGGATGGCAAGGGACCTCCTTCGGTCAGCGCCGCCAGAACATCGGCGTCATCAGCACCACCACGGTGAGAATCTCGAGCCGACCCATCAGCATGCCCAGGCACAGAAGCCACTTGGCCGCCGCCGGCAGGGTATAGAAGTTGCCCGCCGGGCCAATGACATCGCCAAGGCCCGGGCCGACGTTGGCCACCGCCGTGGCCGCGCCGGACACCGCCGTGACCAGGTCGAGCCCCAGCGCGGAAAGCGCCAGCGCCAGCACCGCGATGGTGATGAAGAAGAAGAACGAGAAGGCGACCACGCCCCGGGAGATGTCGCTGGTCACCGGCTGGCCGTTGTAGCGCGTGGTGAACACACCGTTGGCGTGGATCAAGTAGCGCAGCTGGTTGCGCAGCATCAACAGCGCGATCTGGAAGCGAAACATCTTCATGCCGCCGCTGGTCGAACCGCTGCAGCCGCCGACGAAGGTCAGGTAGAAGAATGCCGCCACGGGCAGCGACCCCCAAAGGGTATAGTCGTCCGAGGCGTAGCCGGTGGTGGTGACCACCGAGATGACGTTGAAGGTGACGTGGGTCAGCGAAGCGAACCAGGGGTCGCCCTGAAGCACGCGCCAGACACTGAGCACCAGGATCGCCGCCAGCAGCAGTTTCAGCAGCCCGCGTACCTGCTGGTCCTGCCAGAGCGCGGCGCGGGAGGTGCGCAGAAAGCGGATGTAGAGCACGAAGGGAAGCGCCCCGCACAGCATGAAGAAGCTGCCCATCCACAAGAGCCAGGGCTTGTCGGCGTAGGCGCCGAAGGAGGCATCGGAGTTGGCGAAGCCGCCGGTGGCAAGCGAGGTCATGCCGTGCACGATGGCGTCCAGCGGCTGCATGCCGCCGAGCCAGTAGCTCGCCATGGCCAAAAGCGAAAGGCCGACGTAGATGCCGAGCGTGGCCTTGGCGATGCCGCCGGTGCGCGGCAGCACCTTCTCCGACCAGTCCGAGGATTCGGTGTGAAAAAGGCGCATGCCGCCTACCTTGAGAAAGGGCAGGATGGCGATCCCCATCACGATGATGCCGATCCCGCCGAGCCACTGCATCAGACCTCGCCACAGCTTGAGGCCATCGGAAAGATGCTCGATGCCCACCATCACCGTGGAGCCGGTGGTGGTGATCGCCGAGACCGATTCGAACACCGCGTTGGTGAGGCTGAGCGCCGGCGCCCCGAGAATCAAGGGCAGGCTCGCAAAGAGGCTCACGGTTGCCCAGCTGGCCGCGGTCAGCACGAACATCTGCCAGGGCCTGAGCTCGAGCGGCACGCGGTGAGTCGCGGCGAGCGCGGCGCCGGAAAGCCCCAGCACGATCGCCATCGCCTCGAGAAACGCGTAGGCATCCGGGTCGCGCTCCAGGAGCAGGACGATCAACGGCAGCAGCATGAACAGCGCCAGAATCACCCACAGTACCGCGACGATCCGAAGGATAGGCGCCCAGTGGCGAATGGCCTCGCGCGGATGGACGACACTCGGGTGGGAAAGGGACATGACGGGGCCTCGATCGACGGGACGTTGCCATCTGAGCATGCGATGACATAAAAAGTCTGTAAAAAGTGTCGAGGCGCTCGACGCCGGGCGCCCGCGTTGTGCAGTATCGTCGACTAACGGCCCTCGGGCCGTTGGGTTAGCGTTTAGTAGTAAAATTACATTCATTCATTGCGCATGGCCGCCGCTATCGGATAAATTTTAGGTAATTAAACGACGTCGAGCGGCGCCAGGATTCAAGGAGTCACGATGAGCCAGCCCCCATCCCCCCTAGGCGATCCGCAGCACGCGATCGATCTGGCGCTGTTCGGCGCCTTGGGCGACCTTGCCCTGCGCAAGCTCTTCGTTGCGCTTTATCACCTCGACCGTGAAGGGCTGATGCCCGAACAGACCCGCATTCTCGGCCTCGCCCGCCAGGAGCACGACACCGAGAGCTTTCGCCGGCTGGTCGGCGCCGCGCTCGAAAAGCGCCTGAAGCCCGACGAGCAGGACGCCGCCTGCCTTGAGCGGTTTCTGAACCGGCTGGAGTACCTGAAGCTCGACTTCAAGAGCCCTGAGGGCTACGTCGGCATCAAGCAGTGGCGTGAAGGCGCCAAGCGCCCCATGGTGGTGTATTTGTCCGTGGCTGCGCGCATCTACGGCGACATCTGCCATCACCTGGCCGAAAGCGGCAGCCTCGATGACGACAGCCGCGTGGTGGTCGAGAAGCCGATCGGCTACGACCTCGAGTCCTCCCAGGCGATCAACGACGCCATCGGCGCGGTGTTCCCGGAAGAGCGCGTCTACCGTATCGATCACTATCTCGGCAAGGAGACGGTGCAGAACCTGATCGCGCTGCGCTTTGCCAACCCCTTGTTCGGCACCCAGTGGAACCAGAACCACATTTCCCACGTCGAGATCACCGTGGCCGAGAAGGTCGGCATCGAAGGGCGCTGGGGCTACTTCGACGACGCCGGCCAGCTCCGCGACATGGTGCAGAACCACCTGCTGCAGCTACTTTGCCTGATCGCCATGGACCCGCCCTCGAATCTCGACGCCGACGCCATCCGCGACGAGAAGGTCAAGGTGCTCAAGGCGCTCAAGCCCTTCACCGGCGAGGCACTGGGGCGCGACGTGGTGCGCGGGCAGTACATCGCCGGCACCAGCGACGGCCAGGCGGTGCCGGGCTATCTCGAGGAAGAGGACGCCAATACCGAAAGTCGCACCGAGACGTTCGTGGCGATGAAGACCGAGGTGGCCAACTGGCGCTGGGCCGGCGTGCCGTTCTACCTGCGCACCGGCAAGCGCATGCCGGAGAAGCTCTCCCAGATCGTCATTCACTTTCGCCAGCAGCCGCACTACATCTTCGACCCGGACCAGCGCGACATCGCCTCCAACAAGCTGATCATTCGCCTGCAGCCCGAAGAGGGCATCGCCCTGCAGGTGCTCACCAAGGACAGCGGCCTGGACAAGGGCATGCGCCTGCGCCCGGGGCCCTTGCACCTGGATTTCAACAGCGCCTTTCCCAAGTCGCGCATCCCGGATGCCTACGAGCGGCTGCTGCTGGAGGTGATGAAGGGCCAGCAGTACCTGTTCGTGCGCCGCGACGAGGTCGAGTTCGCCTGGCGCTGGTGCGACCGGCTCATCGAAGGCTGGAAGACCCGCGAAACGCCGCCCAGGCGTTACCCCGCCGGCTCCTGGGGGCCGGTGGCGTCGATCGCCATGATCACCCAGGACGGACGCAGCTGGTACGAGGACTACTGACATGAGCGAGTTACGCAAGGCGCTGGCCGAACAGCTGGCCGAAGCGGTTCACCAGGCCCTGGTGGAAGACCTGGAGCGCCAGGAAAACGTGCTGCTGGTCGTCTCCGGCGGCTCCACGCCGGTGGCGTTCTTCCAGGCGCTGGCGGCCAAATCGCTGCCCTGGTCACGGGTCCAGGTGACCCTGGCCGACGAGCGCTGGGTCGAGGCGCAGAGTGCCGACAGCAACGCCCGGCTGGTGCGCGAGCATCTATTGGTGGGGGAGGCGGCAAGCGCCGACTTCATTCCCTTGACCAGCGAAGCCGAAACGCCGGAGCAGGGCGTCGACGAGGTCACTCGGCGCATCGAGCCGCTCGCCTGGCCAGCAAGCGTGGTCATCCTCGGCATGGGCGGCGATGGCCATACGGCGTCGCTGTTCCCGGATAGCCCGGAGCTCGGCCTTGCCATGACTACCGACGAGGCGCTGGTGGCGGTGCGCACCCCGAGCCAGCCCCAGCCGCGCATCACTCTGAGCGCCGATCGCCTGCACCAGGCGCGGCGCCATTTTCTGCACATCACCGGCGACGACAAGCGCGCCGTGCTCGGCGCCGCCCTGGCGGGAGACGACGTTCGCGTGCTCCCCGTTCGGGCCTTTCTGAGCTGCCCGCTGGCCATCTACTGGGCGCCCTGACACCGCGCCCCGCAAGCCTTCGATTTCGACCTGGAGACCGACATGAGTATCGATAAACAGCTGCCTTCCACGCGTACCGCAGAGCTCGACAGCATCTGCCTCAAGGCCGAGGTCATTCCGGTCATCACCATCGACCGCCTCGAAGACGCCGTGCCGATGGGCCGCGCGCTGGTCGAAGGCGGCATCACCGTGCTGGAAGTGACGCTGCGCACTGACTGCGCGCTCGAGGCGATCAAGCGTATGAAGAAGGAGCTGACCGGTGCCAGCATCGGCGTGGGCACCGTGCTGACGCCCGCCCAGTACCGCCAGGCCGAAGAGGTCGGCGCGGACTTCATCGTCACGCCCGGCACCACCGAGGCGCTCTACCGCTACGGCGTGGAAAGCCCGGTGCCGATGCTGCCCGGCGTCTCCACAGTGTCCGAGCTGATGACCGGCTGGCAGTACGGCTACCGGCGCTTCAAGTTCTTTCCCGCGGAATCGAGCGGCGGCGCCAAGGCGATCAAGGCGATCGGCGGACCCATCGGCGAGGCGCGTTTCTGCCCGACCGGCGGCATCACACTCGACAACGCCGAGGAGTACCTGAAGCTTCCCAACGTGATGTGCGTCGGCGGCTCCTGGCTGACGCCGAAATCGCTGGTCGAGGCCGAGGACTGGGCGGGCATCAAGAAACTCGCCCAGGAGGCCGCCGAGCGCTTCCACCACTGACCGCTTCCCGCAAGCCACACGACCCAGGCCAGCCGCCTGGGTTTTTTTATGCCAGTGACCGGTGCCGAGGTCGTTAGCAGCGTTACGACCAAAGAGGGATAACCCGGCTGAATCGATTAGCCTAAGATGCCTTCATATTGTCTGACATATAGGCGCGGCAGGGCTGTGCCGACTACACGGAGGTGAGCGAACATGCATCTGTTGACCCTGGCATCCTTTCTCTTCTTCACGGGGCTAGTCGCCTTCGTGACCTGGCGCATCACGCGCCGCGACGACCACTCCAGCACCAGCGGCTATTTCCTGGCCGGGCGCAGCCTGACCTTCCCGCTGATCGCCGGGTCGCTTCTGATGACCAACCTCTCCACCGAGCAGATGGTGGGGCTCAACGGCGCGGCGTTTGCCGACGGCCTGAGCGTGATGGCCTGGGAAGTGGTGGCGGTGATCGCCCTGGTGGCGCTGGCGCTCTTTTTCCTGCCGCGCTTTCTGAAAAGCGGCATCGCCACGCTCCCGCAGCTTCTCGAGATTCGCTTCGACAAGACCACCCAGTTGATCACCAACGTGATCTTCCTGATCGCCTACGCGGTGATCCTGTTGCCGATCATCCTCTACTCCGGCGCCATCGGCCTTCAGGGCATGCTCGATCTGCCCGGGCTCACCGGCATTCAGTCGACCACCACGCTCTTGTGGCTCACGGTGTGGATC
>NZ_JAMZBD010000145.1:0-6882 GCF_024158685.1 Halomonas sp. 707D4
CGCCTGACCCTCGCTCGGGTACGCGACGAGCTCGAGATCAGCGTCGAGCGGCGTACCCGCGACCTGATGGCCAGTAACCAGCTGCTCTCCGCCGAGATCGACGAGCGCCGCCGTGCCGAGGCGAACCTGCGCCAGACCCAGGACGAGCTGATCCAGGCTGCTAAGCTTGCCGTGCTGGGCCAGCTGGCTGCCGGCATCAATCACGAGCTCAACCAGCCGCTGGCAGCGATTCGCGCCTACGCCGAGAACGCCCGGCGCTTCATCGAGCTTGCACGTGTCGACCAGGCCGACGCCAACCTCGCCCAGATCGTCGAGCTGACCGAGCGCATGGCCGACATCAGCGCGCAGCTTCGTCAGTTCTCGCGCAAGAGCGGCGAGCGCCACGAAAGCATCGCCGTGCAGGCCTGCATCCACTACGCGCTACGCCTGTTTCACAGCCGCCTGCGCGACGAGCGCGTCGAGGTCATCGAGCGGCTGCCTCACGAGCCTCTGTGGGCCATCGGCGATCTGGTCCGCCTGGAACAGGTGCTGGTGAACCTGATCGGCAATGCCCTGGCCGCCATGAAGGAACGCCCCGCCCCGACGCTGACCTTGAGCGCCGAGCGCGAGGTCGACGGCGTCGTCATCCACGTGCAGGACAACGGCCCGGGCATCGTCGAGGAGCACCTGACGCGCATCTTCGAACCCTTCTTCACCACCAAGGCACCCGGCAAGGGCCTGGGGCTCGGGCTTTCGATCTCGTCGCGCATCATGGACGATCTCGGCGGCACCCTCACGGCGACCAACGCCCCGGAAGGCGGCGCGCGCTTTACCCTGACCCTGCCTGCGGCCGCGCCGCCGGGCACCGACTCACTGGAGAGCCGCCATGCATGAAGCGCCCCCCCTGCCGGTGATGATCGTCGACGACGAGACTCACCTGCGCATCACCGCCGCCCAGACGCTGGCGCTCGCCGGCTACGCGCCGCAGGTCTTCGAATCCGCCGAGCAGGCGCTCGACGCCCTGGCCCGCCACTTCCCCGGCGTGGTGGTCAGCGACATCCGTATGCCCGGCATGGACGGCATGGCGCTGCTGCACGAGATCAAGCGCCGCGACCCCACGCTTCCGGTGATCCTGATCACCGGCCACGGCGACATCTCCACCGCCGTGGAAGCCATGCGCGCCGGCGCCTGGGACTTCCTGGAAAAACCCTTCGCCGGGGAGCAACTGCTGGACGTGGTACGTCGCGGTATCGAAAAGCGCCAGCTGAGCCTCGAGAACACTCGCCTCAAGGCGGAGCTCGAAGCGCAGCAGGCGGCCCTCGGCCCGCGCTTGGTGGGGCGCACGCCGGTGATCTCGCACCTGGCGGCGATGATCCAGCGCATCAGCCAGGTGGAAACCGACGTGCTGCTGTTCGGCGAGACCGGCACCGGCAAGGACCTGGTCGCCCGAGCGATCCACGAGCGCAGCGCCCGGCGCAACCACCCGTTCATGGCGATCAACTGCGGCGCGGTGCCGGAGCACACCATCGAGTCGGAGCTGTTCGGCCACGAGCGCGGCGCCTTCACCGGCGCGGTGGAAAGGCGCATCGGCAAGTTCGAGCACGCCAACGGCGGCACCGTGTTTCTCGACGAGATCGAGTCGATGCCGCCGGCGCTGCAGGTGAAACTCTTGCGCGTGCTGCAGGAGCGAAGCGTGGAGCGCCTGGGGGCCAACGAGACGATCGCGCTGGACATTCGCGTCATCGCCGCCACCAAGGTGGACCTCAAGGTCGCCGCCGACGAGGGTCGCTTTCGCGAGGATCTCTACTATCGCCTCGACGTCGTCACCCTGCCACTGCCCGCCCTGCGCGAGCGCCGCGAGGACATTCCGCTGCTGTTCCAGCACTTCGCGGTGGTCGCCGCCAACCGCAGCGGCCTGGAGGCGCCGACGCTGGACAACCACGCCGTGGCCACGCTTCTGGCTCACGACTGGCCCGGCAACGTGCGCGAGCTTCGAAACCTCGCCGAGCGCTACGTGCTGCTCGGCGCGGCCTTCGACTACCGCCTCGACGTACTGCTCGCCGGCGAGACCGCAAGCGTCGCGGAACCCACCCTGCCCCGCCAGGTGGAGCTGTTCGAGAAGAGCCTGATCAGCCAGTCACTGGCGCGCCACCAGGGCCGGGTGACCGATGTCTGCCGCCAACTGGGCCTGCCGCGCAAGACCTTCTACGACAAGCTCAAGAAGCACGGGCTCAGCGCCGAGGACTATCGCCACAGCAGCGATCCCTGATGCAAGAGCTCGCCCAGCACCCCCCAGGGCGGCACCCAGGGAATCACCGTCAAGAGCGCGATCAGCATCAACAGGTTCGACACCGGTCGGCGACTGTCACCGAGCTTCATCGCCGTGCCGAAGGAGCGCTTCAGGCGCGCGCCCTCGAGATCGACGCTGAACAGCTCGTCGAGCCCCAGGTGAATCAGAAAGCCCAGCAGCACCGCCGCCCCGTGGGACCAGGCGAGCCAAGGCGGCTGGACCAGCAGGTGAAAGCTGACCGCGGCCGTGGCGAAGGCACACAGCGCCCCGGCCAGCAGCGAATGCCAGATGCCGCGGTGCACCGTCAGCTTGGAGAACAGAAGCCCCGCCAGGTAGCGCACCCCGAAATAGATGCCCCCGCAGGCGACGAGCAGCGCCCCCGGCGTGAGCCAGGGCTGGAGCAGCAATACGCCCAGTACCAGAGAGGGCACGGAGAGCAGGTTGAAGATCAAGCGAATGGATTTGGAGCGGTCGGCATCGATGTCCGGAAGAATGCCGCCGAAGGCCACCAGGGCGATGACCAGCAGCGCCTGGGAGGGCGACCACCACTGATGGTGATGACCCGCATAGGCCAGCAGCGTGCCGCCCGCCGCTGCCACGCTGATGTGCGTGCGAAAGTTCGCCATGTCGCGGCACCCTACAAACTGTATAAATTAACAGATTATAGACGTCCGCGACACGTCTTGAACACAAAAAAGAGTGCCCGGCCAACCGTTTAGGGTGTGCTTGTCACCGTTTCGGCCAGGTACTCGTCCTTGAGCTTCACGTAGTTGCCTGCGGTGTAGGTGAAAAACGCCCGCTCCTTCTCCTTCAAGGGGCGCAACGCCTTCGCCGGATTGCCCGCGTAGACGAAGCCGCTCTCGAGCCGCTTGCCTGGCGTGACCACGGCGCCAGCGGCGATGATCACCTCGTCCTCGACCACCGCGCCATCCATCACGATCGCTCCCATCCCCACCAGGATGCGGCTACCGAGCGTCGCGCCATGCAAGAGCGCCTTGTGGCCGATGGTCACGTCGTCGCCGACGGTCAGCGAAAAGCCCTCCGGGTTGAAGTCGCTGGCGTGGGTGATGTGCAGCACGCACCCATCCTGCACGCTAACCCGGGCGCCGAGTCGGATGCGGTGCATGTCGCCGCGAATCACCGCCATCGGCCATACCGAGCAGTCGTCGCCAAGCGTGACATCCCCGATCACTACGCTCGACGGGTCGACGAACACCCGCTCGCCGAGCCGGGGAAAATGGTCCTTGAATGCTCTCAACGCCTTGCTCATGCGCTCTCCTCTTGCGCCTTCGGCCTCACAGGGCCAGCACGCCGCCGATCAGCACCACGACGGTCAACGGAATGGATACAAATCGCAGCGTAGCACGCCACAGTCGAAAGCCTCGAGTGCCGGCGCCGAGTGCCTTCACCGCGTGCGCCTCGGGCAGCACCCAGGCGGCGAAGATGGCGATCAAGAGCCCGCCCAGCGGCAGAAAGACGTCCGGTGGAATCGAGCTCAGAAGCTCGAACACATTGCGCCCGAGCAGCGGGCGGAACTCCGCCAGCGTCGAGAACGACAGCGCCGCCAGCACCCCCACCAGCCAGACCCCGAGAGCGACCGCCGCGGTGCTCAGGCTGCGCCGCCAGCCAAGCCCGGTGAGCGTGGCCACCATGGGTTCGGCCAGGTTGATCGCGGAGGTCCAGGTCGCCAGCAGCAAGAGCAGGAAAAAGCCGCAGAGCCAGAGGCTCCCGAAAGGCAGCTCGGCGAAGGCGATGGGCAGCGTGACGAACATCAGCCCCGGGCCTTCGCTCGGGTCGAGCCCCTGGGCGAAGACGATCGAGAAAATCGCGATGCCCGCCAGCAGCGCCACGAGGATGTCGAGCACCGCCACCGCGAAGGCCGCCCGGGTCAGGCTCTGCTCCTCGGGCATGTAAGCGCCGTAGGCCATCAACGCGCAGGCGCCCACCGCCAGGGTGAAGAACGCATGCCCCATGGCGTGGAAGACCACCATGGCATCGAGCGCTGCGAAGGAGGGCAGAAACAGCCAGCGCAGCGTCTCGCCGAAACCCGCCGTCGTGGCGCCATAGCCCGCCAGCACCAGCAGCAGCAGGTAGAGCAGCGGCATCAGGACGTTGTTGAGCCGCTCGAGGCCCTTGGACACCCCGGCGGCCACCACCGTCATGGTGATGAACAGAAACAGCGAGTGGTTGAACACCAGAAGCCCGGGATTGGCCAGAAAGGCGTCGAAGCTCGCGCCGATCGCCTCGGGGCCCTGGCCGTCGAAGTTGCCGTTGACCGAGGCGACCAGGAACTCGATCGACCAGCCCGACACCACCGAGTAGAACGACAGGATGCAGAATACCGTCAGCGCCCCGAATAGCCCCAGGTAGCGCCAGCGCGGGCTCGCCCCGCTTGTGGCGGCAAGGCTTGCCAGCGAGCGCATGGGGCTTTGCCGCCCGGCGCGGCCGATGAGAATCTCCGCCATCATCACTGGAATGCCGAGCAGCAGCACGAAGCCGACGTAAAGCAGCAAGAACGCCGCGCCGCCGTTCTCCCCGGCGATATAGGGAAAGCGCCAGATATTGCCAAGCCCCACCGCCGCCCCGGTCATCGCGAGGATAAAGGCGCGCTTCGACCCCCAGCGCTCCAGCGTGTCGTTCATCGTCTGCCTCACCCATGGCATCATAGAAGGTCGGCAAGCCTAGCAGGCGCCCGCGCAAAGGCCAATCCTTCCCCCTACCGGCGCCGATCCCGGCGGCGCCATTGAAAGCGGGGCCGAGTGCCCGCATTTTCCGGTAAAGCGCAGCGCGCTTCCCATTTCCGTCGACGAGGTGCCCCCATGTCCCGCAACCCCCTGCTCGAGTCGCATACGCTTCCCCCCTTCGCCGAGATTCGCGCCGAGCACGTGGTGCCGGCCATCGAAGCGCTGCTCGCCGAAAGCCGCGAAGCCATCGAGCGGCTCGCCGAGCGTGCGACGACCCAAGCCCCCACCTGGGAGAACTTCGCCGCGCCGCTCGAGGCGGTCAACGACCGTCTCTCCCAGGCCTGGTCGCCGGTGGCGCACCTCAACGCCACCATGAACTCGCCGGAGCTGCGCAAGGCCTATGAAGCGTGCATCGAGCAGCTCTCCGCCTTCGGCACCTGGGTCGGTCAGCACGAGGGACTCTTTCATGCCTGGCAGGCGCTGAAGCAGGAGCCGACCTGGTCGACGCTCGATAGCGGCCAGCAGCGCACCGTGGAGAACGCCCTGCGCGATTTCCGCCTCGCCGGGGTCGATCTTCCCGCCGACAAGAAAGCCCGCTACGGCGAGATTCAGGCGCGGCTTTCCAGCCTTTCCAACCAGTTCTCCAACCACGTGCTCGACGCTACCCAGGCCTGGTACAAGGACCTCGACAGCGACGAACGCCTGGCCGGGGTGCCGCCGAGCGCCCGCGAGACGCTCAAGGCGCTCGCCGAGGCGAAGGGGGTCGAAGGCTATCGCATCACGCTGGACTTCCCGAGCTTCTTCCCGATCGTCAGCTACGCCGACGACCGGGCGCTGCGAGAGGAGGTCTACACCGCCTTCGTCACCCGCGCCTCCGACCAAGGCCCGAATGCCGGTGCCTTCGACAACGCCGCCATCATCGAGGAGCTTCTGGCGCTGCGCCAGGAGCTTGCCCATCTGCTGGGCTTTAAGACCTACGCCGACCTGTCGCTGGCCACCAAGATGGCCGAATCGCCGGCCCAGGTGCTCGCGTTTCTCGACGACCTGGCCCGCCGCGCCAAGCCCCAGGCCGAAGAGGAGTTCGACGAGCTTGCGCGCTTCGCCCGCGACGAGCTCGGCATCGAGAGCCTTGCGCCTTGGGACGTCGCCTACGCCAGCGAGAAGCTGCGCGAGGCGCGCTACGCGATCAACCAGGAGCAGCTTCGCCCCTACTTCCCTGCCCCGCGCGTGGTCGACGGGCTCTTCCAGGTGCTCGAGCGCCTCTATGGCCTGCAGGTCGAAGAGGACACCGCCGTACCGCGCTACCATTCGGACGTGCGCTATTTCGAGATTCTCGACGACGGCGCGCCGATCGCCGGCTTCTATCTGGATCTTTACGCCCGCGAAGGCAAGCGCGGCGGCGCCTGGATGGCGGACTGCCGCGTGCGCCGCGAAGGCGAGCACGGCCTGCAATTGCCGGTGGCGTTTCTGACCTGCAACTTCACGGCTCCCGTGGGCGGCAAGCCTGCACTTCTGACCCACGACGAAGTGACGACGCTGTTCCACGAGTTCGGCCACGGCCTGCATCACATGCTCACCAAGCAGACGATCGCCGACATTTCCGGCATCAACGGGGTGGCCTGGGACGCCGTCGAATTGCCCAGCCAGTTCATGGAGAACTACTGCTGGGAGCGCGAAGGGCTCGACCTGCTGGCTCGCCACGTGGACACCGACGAACCGCTTCCCGAGGCGCTGTTCGAGCGCCTGATGGCAGCCAAGAACTTCCAGTCCGCCATGGGCATGATGCGCCAGCTCGAGTTCTCGATCTTCGACCTGCGCCTGCATCACGAGCTCGAGACGCCGACGGCCGCTGACGTCCAGGCGCTGCTCGACGAGGTGCGCCGCCAGACCTCGGTGGTGCCGACCGCCGCCTTCAACCGCTTCCAGAAC
>NZ_JAMZBD010000146.1:0-6866 GCF_024158685.1 Halomonas sp. 707D4
ACTTTACGCCGCCGACCAGACCCGCCGCGCCCCAGGTGGAAAAACCGGTGGTGTCACCCCCGGCGCAAGAGTCGGCCGGGCTTAAAGCCGCCTATGCCGCGCTTGCGGTATTGCTGCCGCCGCTGGGTGTGGGGCTTGCCGGCGCAGGCGCGCGGCGCATCGCCATCGCGCTTTTATTGACGCTGTTCGGCTGGCTGCCCGGGGCGCTCTACGCGCTGGTATGGGTGATGCGCCGTTAACCCGTTTATAATTTCATGTTTACCTTGGCCTGCGTCGCTGATAATCTCCGTCAACTCTTGATTATATAAAGGTTGACTATGGGCTATCTGGTCGGGGTCACCGCCCTGTGGGCGTTTTCGTTTTCGTTGATCGGGGTCTATCTCTCCGGCCAGGTGGACAACCATTTCGCCGTGCTCCTGCGCGTGGCGCTGGCGCTGCTGGTCTTTCTGCCCTTTCTGCGCCCGTCGCTGCTCGGTGGCCGTGAGCGTCTGGCGCTGATGGGCCTCGGCGCGCTCCAGCTCGGTTTGATGTACACCTTCTTCTATCACTCCTTTCTGCTGCTCTCGGTGCCGGAGGTGCTGCTGTTCACCATCTTCACGCCGGTCTACATCGCGCTGCTCGACGATCTGCTGTTCAAGCGCTTCACGCCGATCTACCTGGTCACGGCGCTGCTGGCGGTGATCGGCGCGGGGGTGATCCGCTTCGACGGGGTGGATAGCGGTTTCTGGCTGGGCTTTCTGGTGGTGCAGGGAGCGAACCTGTGCTTCGCCCTCGGCCAGGTGGGCTATCGTCGCCTGGTCAGCGGGCGCGCGGCGGCGCTGCCCTGGCACAACGTGTTCGGCTGGTTCTTTCTCGGGGCGCTGGCGGTCGCGCTGCCCGCGTTTCTGCTGTTCGGCGATTCCCGGGCGCTGCCTTCCACCCCCGTGCAGTGGGGCGTGCTCGCCTGGCTCGGGCTGATCGCCTCGGGGGTGGGCTACTTCGCCTGGAACCAGGGCGCAGCCAAGGTCGACGCCGGCACCAGCAGGTTGTTCATCACCGCGAGCGTGCCGGCGGGACTCCTGGTCAACCTGTTGATCTGGAATCGTGACGTGGATCTCGCCCGGCTCGCCCTGGGGGGCGCGATCATGCTCGCCTCGCTTGCGCTCAATCACTGGTGGCTTGGCCGCAGGCGAGTCGCCCCGGCCTGACACGATGCGCCAAGGCATTGATCGAGCGTGCTTTGTCGCGGGCGGATTTGCCCGCACGCGGCGGGGTCTTCATAATGGAGGCTAACGACAGTGAGAGCCGCCCATGCCCACCACCCAAGCGCCAGACATGATTGCCGCCGAAAGCGCGAGACCGTTCAATACGATCGGCCTGATCGGCCGGCTGGGCAGCGACAAGGTGGCCGATTCGCTCAGGCGACTGGTGACGTACCTGCGAAGCCACGACTACAAGGTGCTGGTCGAGGATCGCACCGCCACCATGATGCCCGATCACGGCCAGCCCGAGACCACCCGGCGTATGCTCGGCGAGCTGTGTGACCTGGTCATCGTGGTGGGCGGCGACGGAAGCCTTCTCGGCGCGGCGCGGGCGCTGTGTCGCAGCGGCACCCTGATTCTCGGCGTCAATCGTGGGCGGCTCGGCTTTCTGACCGATATCTCGCCGGACGAGCTCGAGACCCGGGTCGGCGAGGTGCTGGCCGGAGCCTTCGAGGTGGAGGAGCGCTTTCTGCTCGACGCCGTGCTCTATCGCGACGGCGTGGCGGTGGGCAGCGGCGACGCGCTCAACGAGGTAGTGGTGCACCCGGGCAAGGCGGTGCGCATGATCGAGTTCGAGCTGTTCGTCGATGGCCGGTTCGTCTACAGCCAGCGCAGCGACGGACTGATCGTGGCGACCCCCACCGGGTCGACCGCCTACGCGCTCTCCGGCGGCGGGCCGATCATGCACCCCAAGCTCGACGTGATCACGCTGGTGCCGATGTTCCCGCATACGCTGTCGAGCCGGCCGATCGTGATCGATGCGGCGAGCGAGATCCGCATTCATATCGGCGACACCAACCACGCCTACCCGCACATCAGCTGCGACGGCCAGACCCGCGCGGTCGCCAAGCCCGACGACGTGCTGGTCATCACCCGCAAGCCCGCGCGCGTCCAGCTGGTGCATCCGCTGGGGCACAACTTCTTCGACGTCCTGCGCAGCAAGCTGGGCTGGAGCCATCGGCTGGGGGATTGATGAGTCAAGGGTACGATCTGATCGGTGACGTTCACGGCTGCGGGGCGACCCTGGCCGCGCTGCTCGAGAAGATGGACTACCGCCCGCGCGGCGGCGTCTATCGTCACCCCACGCGCAAGGCGATCTTTCTGGGCGACCTGATCGACCGTGGCCCGCGTATCCGCCTGGCGGTGCAGATCGCAAGGCGCATGGTGGAGGAGGGGGAGGCGTACATCGTGATGGGCAATCACGAGCATCACGCCCTGGCCTATACCCATCCGGCCCCCGCGGGCAGCGACAAGCGTTGGCTCAAAGAGCACACTCCGCGCCACAACCGCATCATCGCCGACACCCTGCATCAGTACCGTGACCACACCAACGAGTGGGAAGATACCCTGGCCTGGTTCAAGACCCTGCCGCTGTATCTCGAGATCGACGATTTTCGCGTGGTTCACGCCTGCTGGGACGCACCGTTGATCGCGGCCCTCAAGGCGCGCACCGCCAACGGATGCATCGACGACCGCTTTCTGGTCGAGTCCACCGAGCCCGGCAGCGAAGCGTATCGGATCATCGACCGCCTCACCCGCGGGCCCAGCATCGCGCTGCCGGAAGGAGTGGCCATTCACTCCGGCGACGGCTTCACCCGGCAGAGCTTTCGCGCCCATTTCTGGGCGACGAACCCGCGCCAGTGGGGCGACGTGGTGTTCCAGCCGGACAACCTGCCCGGGCACCTGGATAGCCGGGCGCTGAGCGAGGACGAGCGCGCGCGACTGAGCCACTACGGCCCCGAGGAGCCGGTGCTGTTCATCGGCCACTACTGGTGCGAGGGCATTCCGGCGCTGCCGACGGACAACATTGCCTGCCTGGATTACAGCGCGGTCAAGTATGGCCGGCTGGTGGCCTATCGCCATGACGGGGAGCGCAGGCTCGACGCCGACCGTTTCGTCTGGGTCGACGTTCCCCGCGAGGAAAATCGCCGCACTTTCGGTAGTTAGAATACGGTTGTTGATCCAGGTTATAAGGGGATACATAGAGAAACATCTTTTTTTGAAAATCGCTGAACTAACCCTGTCGTCGGCTATCTGAGTAAGTGTTCCCTTGAATGATCCCTTGCTTTAAGCCGGCGGCCCCCTCCGCCGGTTTTTTTATGCCCGACAGGCGTGCCGTGCACAGACTCCGTTTCGAGGCCATGCCTCGATGCCCAAGACGCCCAAGGGAGGTGTTATGCATCCTGTGATGCTCCTGCCCGCCGAGACCGACACCGGCGAGCTGCGCCAGGCACTCTGGCACTACCGTATCGGCCATCGAATCACCGAAGAGCGCGACGGCCTGCTGCTGTGGGTCGCCGATCCTCGCCAGCAGGCCGAGCTCGAGGCGCTGGTGGCGCGCTGGCAGCGCGGCGAGGTGCTGATCGACGGTCCCCGGCCGAAGGGGCGCCAGGCAGGGCAGGGGGCACGCCTGGTGCGCCGCCTGCCGGTGACCGTCGTGACCATCGGCCTGTGCCTGGTGGTGTTCGCGCTGATGAACACTCTGGGCGACGGCGTGCTGCTTTCGCTCACCATCGTGCCGGTGTGGATCGTCGACAACCAGGTGGTGGCCACGAGCCTTGGCGAGACCCTCGCCTCCGGCCAGGTGTGGCGACTCTTGAGCCCGGCCTTTCTGCACTTCGGCCTGATGCACCTGATCTTCAACCTGATGTGGGTATGGTACTTCGGCCGCCAGGTCGAGGCGCTGCAGGGCAGCAGGATGATGCTTTCGCTGCTGGTGGTGGCGGGCATCGGTGCCAACCTCGCCCAGTACGCGACCGGCACGGTGCTGTTCGGCGGCATGTCCGGCGTGGTGTACGCGCTGCTCGGCCACGTCTGGCTCGTTTCCCGCCGGCGCCCGCAAAGCGGCTTCTTCGTCCCGCAGATGCTGGTGGTATTCATGCTCGGCTGGATGGTGTTCACCATGACCGGGCTCGCCGACAGCGTGGGCTTTGGCAACGTGGCCAACGAGGCGCACTTGGGCGGGCTGCTCGTGGGTCTGGCGACGGGCTGGTATCATTGCGCCAGACACCGCGATCCAGCGCGCTGACCTTCAGCCGCCGACCTAAACCACCGCCGACCTAAACCAGAGTGGAGTGTTCCATGAGCGATATGAGCTTCGAGCGCATGATCAGCCAGATGACCCCGAGCATCTACGAAAGCCTCAAGCAGGCGGTGGCGCTGCGCAAGTGGCCGGACGGGCGCTTTCTGAGCGCCGAGCAGACCGAGCTGTGCCTCGAGGCGGTGATTCGCTTCGAGATCGAGAACAACGTCCCCGAACAGAACCGCGTGGGTTATCTCGAGCGGCGTACCTGCGGGGCCGGCGCCACCGGCGCGGGCGTTTCACCGGAAATGGCCGGGCTTGGCCGGGACGCGTCGAGTGACTGACCTGCTCGCTCGGGAATCCGCCGTTCGCGGCCAGCTCTCCAGGATGGCGGTCGCCCTCGGCGCGGGGAGCGCCCCGGTCGACTACCAGCTGCGCGCCGGCGACGCCCGGGTGGCGCTCAACGAGCGCCTGGGCCAGCCGCTGCGCCTGACCTGGGAGGGGCAGATCAACTGCATCCACTGTGCGCGCAAGACCAACAAGAGCTTTGGCCAAGGCTACTGCTACCCGTGCTTTAAGCGCCTGGCCCAGTGCGACACCTGCATCGTCAAGCCGGAGCTTTGCCACTATTTCCAGGGCACCTGCCGCGAGCCCGCGTGGGGCGAGGCGCACTGCTTCACGCCGCACATCGTCTATCTTGCCAACTCCTCCGGTCTTAAGGTCGGCATCACCCGCAAGACCAACATGCCCACGCGCTGGATCGACCAGGGCGCGATCCAGGCCCTGCCGATTCTCGAGGTGGCCACCCGCCAGCAGTCCGGGCTCGTCGAGACGTTGTTCAAGCAGCACGTCGCGGATCGCACTAACTGGCGCGCCATGCTCAAGGGCGAGGTCGCGCCTCTCGACCTGTGTAACGAGCGTGACCGGCTCCTGGCGCTGGTCGAGCCCGGGCTCGACGAGCTGCGCCGGGCGCATGGCGACGAGGCCCTTCGCATCCTAAATGAGGCGCCGCTGGATATCCGCTATCCGGTCGAGACCTTTCCCGCCAAGATCGTCTCGCACAATCTCGACAAGAGCCCGGTGGTCGAAGGCGTGCTGCAGGGCGTGAAGGGGCAGTACCTGATGCTCGATACCGGCGTGATCAATCTGCGTAAATTCACCGGCTATCAGGTCAGCGTTGACTGAACGACCTAGCAAGCTCGGGAGGAGTTGGCTAAGGTAGAGGAGTGCTCGGACGCATCTCGCCACGCTCAGGTACAAGGAGCGGGCATCGGTACACTCTTTGGCAAAACGTTCATCGACTGGATGGCCTGCTCGGCGGGCCGTTCCTGCTTTCGAGCCTGCCCAATTACTCTTTTCGCATTGCAAGGACGCCGTGATGCCCTGGTTGAAACTTCTGCATATCGCCGCGCTGGTCGTCTGGTGCGGCTCGCTCCTTTACCTCCCCGCGCTCCTGAACCACGCGCTCGTCCTGCGCAAGGACGCCGGCTTCGCCCAGGGCACCCCGCCCATGCCGCGCTACTTCTACAACACCGTCGCCACGCCCGCCGCTTTGCTTGCGATCGGCTCGGGCACCTTGCTGTTTCTCTTGCATGGCCTGATGGGGGGGTGGCTGATTCTCAAGCTCGGCGCGGTGGTGGCGATGGTGGCCGCTCACGGCCTGTTCGGCTGGCTGATCCTGCGCCTGGAAATGGGCATCTTCAGTGGCGTGAAGCCCGCGACGCTGGCGGGGCTGGTCGTCGCGCTGCTGGGTATTCTCGGCGTGCTGGGCGTCGTGCTGGCCAAGCCCCTGGAATGGGGCTAGCCATGCGGGTGTTTTTAGATGATTCGTTTTTAGATGATTCGTTGAAGGATTCTCGGTCAGTCGTCGACGTCGACCCCGACGGCGTGCTCGTAGACGAGCTGGCCGCCGAGCCATCCGGCCAGGGCGATCAAGGCGCCGGTCACCAGCGACACCGCCAGGCCCCAGGGCAGGATCGCCTCGGGCGAATTGAGGCGCAACAGCCAGTTGAGCGAGGCCAGGGAGAGCATCACCACCGCGACGATGGCGTGGCTCCAGCCGGTGATCAAGCGGCGAATGCGCGATACCGACACCAGGTCGATGATACCGGCGATCGAGGCGAACCAGCCGCCGAAGGCGCCCACGCCGGCAAGCCACAGGCCGCTTCGTACCCAGAACGGGTCGCCGGTGTACCAGTAGGCCAGATCGCTTGCCACCAGCGCCATCAGCGCCGCGACGGGAAAGTGGATCATGACCGGGTGGAGCGGATGACCGGCCAGGGAGGCCCGGCTCTTGATGGAGCGTTGCGGAGAGGTTGCCATGATCACTTCCTGTGGGCAGACAATAAGGGAAAGAGTATATGAGGGAACGTAACGGCACACCGCCCCCAGCCCGTATTCAACGCGTAACGCGATCATGGGTCAACCGGGGGGCGTTAACGCTTTGCTCGGGCGTGCTGCTCGTGCTCTCGGGATGCAGCGGCGATCACTCCATTCTCGACCCCGCAGGCCCCGCCGCGCGGGACATCCGGATGATCTGGTGGGTGATGCTGAGCTTCGCCACGGTGGTGCTCGTGGCGGTCACGGCACTGTGGCTCTACACC
>NZ_JAMZBD010000147.1:0-6740 GCF_024158685.1 Halomonas sp. 707D4
AGGCGGGACTGGCAGTAGGCATGAAAAAACGCCGCGACGAAGGCGGCGTTTCAAAGACAAGGGTGAGAGATGCTAGCGGGCGCTCGGGTGGCGCCTTGCCGGAGCGTTGCCGGCCACGTAGTAGTCGACGCTATCACGCGGCAGCGGCTCGCGGCCGCGAATGCGGTCGGCGATCTTCTCCGCCAGCATGAGGGTCGGCGCGTTGAGGTTGCCCGTGGGGATGACCGGGAACAGCGAGGCGTCCACTACGCGAAGCCCTTCCACGCCGTGCACGCGGCCCTGGCCATCGGTCACCGCGTCCTCGCCTTCGCCCATGCGGCAGCTTCCGCAGGGGTGGTAGGCGGTTTCGGCGTGGCTTCTGACGAAGGCGTCGAGCTCTTCGTCGCTCTGCACGTCCAGGCCCGGGGCAACTTCGCGGCCGCGGTACGCGTCGAAGGAGGGCTGATGGATGATCTCGCGGGTCAGGCGAATGGCGTCGCGAAACTCCTCCCAGTCCTTCTGCTTCGACATGTAGTTGAACAGGATACTCGGGGCGGCATGCGGGTCCTTCGAGGTCAGCCGGATACGCCCGCGGCTTTTTGATCGCATCGAGCCGACGTGGGCCTGGAAACCGTGGGCCTCGACCGCGCTCTTGCCGTTGTAGCTGATCGCGATGGGCAGGAAGTGGTACTGCAGGTTAGGCCACTGCTCGTCGTCGCGGGAGCGAATGAAGCCGCAGGCCTCGAACTGGTTGCTGGCGCCGATGCCGGTGCCCTTGAACAGCCAATCGAAACCGATCTTCGGCTGGTTGTACCACTTCAGCGCCGGGTAGAGCGAGATCGGTTTCTTGCACTCGTACTGGATGTACATCTCCAGGTGATCCTGCAGGTTCTCCCCGACGCCGGGCAGGGCGTGCACGGTATCGATGCCGAGCGCCTTGAGATGCGCCGGGTTGCCCACGCCGGAGCGCTGCAGGATCTGCGGCGAGGCGATCGCGCCGCCGCACAAAAGCACCTCGCGACGGGCGCGCACTTGCTGCCTCTTCCCCTTGCGCTCGTAGCGCACGCCGACGGCGCGCTTGCCCTCGAACTTGATCACATCGGTGACCGCGTGGGTCTCGATGGTCAGGTTGTCGCGCTTCCTGGCGGTGTCCAGGTAGCCGCGAGCGGTGGAGGCGCGCCGCCCCTTGGGGGTGACGAAACGATCCATCGGGCCGAAGCCCTCCTGCTGGTAGCCGTTGACGTCCACGGTTTCCGGGTAGCCCGCCTCTTTCGCCGCCTCGATGAAGACGCGGTAGAGCGGGTTGTTGCCTTTCTTCGGCGTGGTCACGCTGACCGGGCCGCCGTCGCCGTGGTAGGCGTTGGCGCCGATGTCACGCGTCTCGCACTTCCTGAAGTAGGGCAGGCAGCTCTGGTAGTCCCAGTCCGCAAGACCCGGCAGCGTCGCCCAGTTGTCATAATCCAGGGCGTTTCCGCGGATGTAGCACATGCCGTTGATCAGCGACGAGCCGCCCAGGCCCTTGCCGCGGCCGCACTCCATGCGCCGGTCGTTCATCCAGGGCTCCGGGTCGGTCTCGAAGGCCCAGTTGTAGCGTTTGCCTTGCAGCGGGAAGGCGAGTGCCGCCGGCATCTGGGTGCGAAAGTCGAACCGGTAGTCCGGCCCGCCGGCTTCGAGCAGCAGTACGCTGACGTCCTGGTCTTCGGTCAGACGCTTGGCGAGCACGTTGCCCGCCGAGCCCGCGCCGATGATGATGTAGTCGAATTCACGCCGTCGTGACATGGGTAGCCTCCTGAGTCGGTTCATGGGGTCCTGACGCGCAGGGCGTCAGAAGACCGACTCGAACGGTCCCATCTCGATCTGGATGGATTTGGTCTGGGTGTAGTGGGCAAGGGTCTCGACGCCGTTCTCGCGGCCGATGCCGGACTGCTTGTAGCCGCCCACCGGCATCTCGGAGGGCGACTCCCCCCAGGTGTTGATCCAGCAGATGCCGGCTTCGAGGCGATGGATCACCCGATGGGCGCGGTTGAGCGATTCGGTGAATACCCCGGCGGCGAGCCCGTAGTGGGTGTCGTTGGCGCGCTGGATCACCTCGGCCTCGTCGTCGAAGGCGAGAAGCGACATCACCGGGCCGAAGATCTCCTCATTGACGATACGCATGTCGTCGCGGCAGTCGGTGAAGATCGTCGGCGCAGCCCAGGCACCCTTGGCAAACGCGCCCTCGCTCCAGCGCTCGCCGCCGACCAGCACGCGCGCGCCTTCCTGTTTACCCAGCTCGATGTAGGAGAGCACTTTCCTCTGGTGCTCGAAGCTCACCAGCGGGCCGAAGTTGGTGGCACCATCGAGCGGGTCGCCGGCCCTGATGCGCTCGACGCGCTCGACAAGCTTCGCTTCGAACGCTTCCTTGACGCTCGCCTCGACGAACACGCGGGTGCCGTTGGTGCAGACCTGGCCGCTGGAGTAGAAGTTGGCCATCATCGCGGCGTCCGCGGCGCGGTCGAGATCCGCATCGGCGAACACGATCAGGGGGGACTTTCCGCCCAGCTCCATGGTCACTTCCTTGAGCGACGAGCTCGCCGCGGCGGCCATCACCTTCTTGCCGGTACCCACCTCGCCGGTGAACGACACCTTGGCGATGCCCGGGTGTTCGCTCAGCATCGCGCCGACGCGTCCGTCGCCCTGTACCACGTTGAATACGCCGTCGGGCAGGCCCGCCTCGGTGAAGATCTCGGCAAGCTTAAGCGTCGTGAGCGGGGTGACTTCGCTTGGCTTGAACACTACCGCGTTGCCGGCGGCAAGCGCAGGCGCCGCTTTCCAGCAGGCGATCTGGAGCGGGTAGTTCCAGGCGCCGATGGCACCGATCACGCCAAGCGGCTCGCGGCGGGTATAGACGAAGGAGTCCTCGCGCAGCGGAATCTGGCTGCCCTCGATCGCTGGCGCCAGGCCCGCGTAGTACTCGAGCGCGTCGGCGCCGGTAGCGATATCGACGCTTGCGGTTTCGCTCAGCGGCTTGCCAGTGTTTTGTGACTCGAGGCGGGCGAGCTCGTCGTTGCGCTCGCGCAGGAGTGCCACGGCTTTCAAGAGCACTCGAGAGCGCTGCATGCCGCTCATCGCCGCCCACTCCCGCTGGCCGCGACTGGCCGCTTCCACGGCGCTATCCACGTCCTCGACGCTCGCCTGACCGACCACGGCAAGCTCGCTGCCGTCGAAAGGATTGATGACGCTGAAGGTCTCGCCGGAGGTGGCCTGGACCCGGGCGCCGTTGATGAAAAGGGGCTGAGCGTCATGTGTACTCATCGTATGCTCCTGAAAACGTGACGGTGATGAATTCAGCGCGCAGCATCGAGCAGCTGGTCGCGATAGGCGAGTGCCAGGCGGCGCGCCGCGTCGGCGTCGAGTCCCTGAGGGGCAAGCGCCCCGCGAAGCCACAGCCCGTCGATCATCGCCGCCAGGGTGCTCGCGGCCTCCCGGGCCTGCTCGCGCGGCAGCACGCGGCGAAACTGGTGGCACAGGTTGGAATAGAGCCGCCGGTCGTTGATGGTCTGCAGCCGAGCCAGGGCCGGGTGGTGCATGCTGCTGGCCCAGAACGCGAGCCAGGTCTTGGCGGCAGGACCGGAAACCTGGGTGCGATCGAAGTTGCCTTCGATGATCGCGCCGATATGAGCCCCGGGCGAATCGTCGCTCAGCGCGCGCCGACGCTCGGCCACCGCTTGACTCAGATCGGTCAGGATCTGGCGCATGGTGGCTTCGAGAAGGCCGTCCTTGCCGCCGAAGTAGTGGCTGATGATGCCCGCCGAGACCCCGGCATGACGGGCGATGCGCATCACCGTGGCCTCGGCGAGGCCGACGTCGTTGATGGCGGCCATGGTGGCCTTGATCAACTGCTCGCGGCGTATTGGCTGCATTCCCACTTTAGGCATGGCACTCTCCTTTCGGGTTGGCATCGCTTTGGTGCCTGTCGATCTCGATGATCTATCTTAATCTGACTTAAGTTAGTATCGGATGCTCGATTGCGCCGCCTTGAAATTCGCCCTGGGGCATGATTACCTGACCATGGTCACATTTCTTTATTGAACGTTCAATCAATATAAAGTTCCGGCGGGAACGAAAGCGTTCGCCGACGCGCTGGAACGCTTTGCAAACTGGGAGACAACGATGGGCCATTCAAAGACAACGACGCTGGGTGCCTTGGCACTGTTCGCCGCACTACCGAGTGCGGCGCTGGCCAATGAGTGCACCACCGTGCGCTTCGCGGAAGTAGGCTGGACCGACATCACCGCGACCACGGCACTCGCCAGCGAAGTGCTGGAGGCGCTGGGCTACTCGCCGCGTGTCGATACGGTATCGGTGCCGATCGCCTACGCCGGCATGCGCAACAACGATTTCGACGTGTTCCTGGGCAACTGGATGCCATCGATGGCGTCCATCAGCGATCCTTACGTCGAGGATGGCGACGTCGAACGGCGCGTGGCCAATCTCGAAGGTGCCAAGTACACCCTGGCCGTTCCGCAGTACGTCTATGATGCCGGCGTGACCTCGGTCACCGATCTGGCTGAACACGCCGACCAGTTCGACTCCCGGATCCATGGCATCGAGGCGGGCAACGACGGCAACGAGCTGATCGAACGGATGATCGCGGACGACGCCTATGGCCTCGGTGACTGGCAGGTGGTCGACTCCAGCGAAGCGGGCATGCTCTCGGAACTCACCACCCGCGTGCCCAATGAGGAGTGGATGGTGTTTCTCGGCTGGGAACCGCACCCGATGAACACCAACTTCGACATGGCCTATCTCTCCGGCGCCGACGACTACTTTGGCCCGGACCTGGGGGGGGCGACGGTCTACACCAATACCCGCGTCGGCTTCGTCGACGAGTGCCCCAACGTCGGCCAGTTGCTCGACAACATGACCTTCACTCTCGAGATGGAGAACGAGCTGATGGCCTCGATCATGGATGACGGCGTTGCCGCCCGCGAGGCCGCCAACGCCTACCTGAAAGAGCATGACAACGTGCTCGAGGCGTGGCTCGACGGCGTGACCACCCGCGACGGCGACGAGGGCCTTACCGCCGTACGCGAGGCGCTCTGACACACGACGAGCCGAAGTTTCATGCGTTTTAGATATTTAGCGACCAGGGCAGGCCATCTTGGCTTGCCTTTTTCATCCGAGATAGGCATACTCTGCACCCGCTGATGTCGGAAAGGCTACGTAGCTCAGCTGGTTAGAGCACATCACTCATAATGATGGGGTCCCCTGTTCGAATCAGGGCGTAGCCACCACATCACGCGCGATACGGCCGGTTTCGAAAGGTCTGTATCACTATGGTGGCCCCTTAGGTCCTCCCGCAACGCGAAACTGCAAACCCCGCCAGGCCCGGAAGGGAGCAACGGTAGTGGTGGATGCGTGTGCCGGGATGTGGCTTTTGGGGCCGCCTCCATTTCTGATCCTGCCTCTTCATCGCGACCTGGTGCCTGCCGAGTCGACGTCTGATCACTTCTTTTCGTTCGCCATCGCTCTCGACCCGCAAGGTTGGGTGCTCCATCATGCCTGTACGCTGCCACTTCGTGGCCGGTGCGAGCCTACAAGCCTTTGTCATGCTTGCTATCCTTCGTGACGAAAACCCGTTGACCACGGCCTTTATCCATCGAAGGCTCGTTGTCACACAAGCGATAGTGCTTCATCGAGGTCGACGCCGCTGGCTCAACGGGTGAGAGTAAACTGATTCGATATCTGGACGACGGGTTTCGAGCCCGTCAGCAAAGGAGTTCGGCATGAGTGACCTTCGTCAGGTACGCGACGCCCTGGCCCCGACAGGCGTATTGAGAACCACGATCAACGTAGGAAATCCCATCCTGGCGGCGCAATCTGCGGGCGCTTCCCGGCCCCACGGTATCTCCATCGATCTGGCCACCCGCATCGCCGAACGGCTGGACGTGGCGCTGGAGCTTCTGGTGTTTGCCTCGGCGGGGGAGGCCGTGATGGCCGTGGAAGAGGGCAAGGCCGACATGGGGTTCTTTGCTCGCGACCCGGTCCGGGGCGCGGGCATCGATTTCACTTCCCCCTACGTATTGATCGAGGGCTGCTATCTGGTGCGTGACGCCTCCCCGGTCACGGCTATCGAAGAGGTGGACCGAATCGACCACCGCATCGTGGTTGGCAAGGGCAGCGCCTACGACCTTTACCTCACTCGCACCCTCGAGCGGGCCGAACTGGTGCGCGCGCCCACCTCACCCAGGGTCGTCGAGCACTTTCTCGAGCATGATCTTGAGGTGGCGGCGGGGGTGAGACAGCAGCTCGAGCTGGGTGTCAGGGAGAACCCCGGGTTAAGGCTTCTACCCGGGCGTTTCATGACCATCGAACAGGCCATGGGCGTCGCGAAAGGGCGAGACCCTGCGGTAATCGAGTTCCTTGCCTCGTTCATCGAAGAGATGAAGGCTCAAGGGGTGGTCGCAAAACTGATGTTGCGCCACGGCATCGAAGGTGCCACGGTCGCGCCGCGAGAGTGATCGCCCTGCGGGCGAACATCGACGGAATAGGTCATGAAGACGTTCTTTCTCTGGCTGTTGAGCCTGATCATCCTCTTGCTGCTGTTGCTGGCGGGCCCCGCGTGGCTGCTGCTGACCCAGCAGGTCGAGACGCGGGGAAGCTGGTCCAGCGCCAACCGTGACTCTGCGGAGCTGGCGCCGCTACCCGAGGATTACGCGCCGGCGGTGGTGCAGGTGTACGCTGCCCGTGCCTTCAGCTGGCGCGGGGCGTTTGGCGTG
>NZ_JAMZBD010000148.1:0-6716 GCF_024158685.1 Halomonas sp. 707D4
GCACGGCTACTTTCTGCGCCCGGGCGACCCGCATCGCCCGGTGGTCTACCAGGTCGACAACGTGCGCGACGGGCGCGGCTTCACCACCCGGCGGGTCACCGCGATCCAGAAGGGGCGGCCGATCTTTTTCTGCAGCGCCTCGTTCCAGCTGCGCGAGCCGGGCTTCACGCACCAGCTCACCATGCCGGACGTGCCGAGCCCCGAATCGCTGATCGAGGAGGGTAACGTCAAGCACGAGCGTTTTCCCGGCCACCCGATCGAGTTCCTGCACCTGGATCACAATCCGACCCCCGCCGCCCCGGCCGGGCGGGGCCTGTGGTTTCGTATCAAGGGCGAACTTCCTTCCGATCCGGCGCTGCATCGCCACCTGCTCTCCTACTCGTCGGACTTCAATCTTCTGACCACCGGGCTGATCCCCCACGGCGTCGAGTTCCGCGACCCGGAACTGCGCATCGCAAGCCTCGACCATGCGCTGTGGCTGCACGAGGACACCCGCATCGACGAGTGGCTCTTCTACTCCATCGACTCGCCCTGGGCGGGCAGTGCCCGCGGCCTTGCCCGCGGCAGCATCTTCGACCGCCACGGGCGCCTCGTCGCCTCCACCGCCCAGGAGGGGCTGACGCGCTACCCGCAGGCGTGATGCCCTGAATGCAAAGAAGCCTTGAACGCAAAGAAGCCCGTCGATGACGGGCTTCTTGCTATCGGCACAGCGGCTACCCGGGCGGGGCGTTTCTAGCCGCCGTAGACGTTGTCGATGGTCTTCAGCGGATAGTGTGCCGGGTACGGCTTGCGCGCAACGCCGGAGTCCACGGCGGCCTGGGCGACGGCAGAGGAGACGCGCTCCAGAAGGCGCACGTCGACCGGGGTCGGAATGATGTAGTCACGCCCGAAGCTCATCTCGCGGCCTTCATACGCGTTCAGCACCTCTTCCGGTACCGGCTCGCGGGCCAGATCCTTCAGCGCGTGTACCGCGGCGAGCTTCATCGCCTCGTTGATGCGCGTGGCGCGCACATCCAAAGCACCGCGGAAAATGAACGGGAAACCGAGGACGTTGTTGACCTGGTTGGGGAAATCCGAGCGACCGGTGGCCATGATCACGTCCGGGCGCGCCCCGCGTGCGACGTCCGGGTGGATTTCCGGGTCCGGGTTGGTGCAGGCGAAGATGATCGGGTCGGCAGCCATCTTCTTGACGTGGTCGGCGCTCACCAGCCCCGGGCCGGAAAGCCCGATGAAGACGTCGGCGCCGTCGATGGCGTCATCGAGGGTGCGCATGTCCGTGTCGCGGGCGAACTCGGCCTTGTACTCGTTGATGCCCTCGCGCTCGGTGTGGATTACGCCGCGGCGATCGAGCATCACCAGGTTCTCGGCTTTCGCGCCGCAGGAGATCAGCAGGCGCATGCAGGCGATCGCCGCCGCGCCGGCGCCCAGGCAGACGATCTTGACGTCTTCGATGCGCTTGCCGGCGATCTCGAGGGCGTTGAGCATGCCGGCGGCAGTGACGATGGCGGTGCCGTGCTGGTCATCGTGGAAGACCGGGACCTTGCAGCGCTCGATCAGCGCCTTCTCGATCTCGAAGCACTCCGGTGCCTTGATGTCCTCGAGGTTGATACCGCCCCAAGTATCGGCGATGCGCGCAACGGTGTCGATGAACTCCTGCGGCGTCTCGGCATCGACTTCGACGTCCACCGAGTTGATGCCGGCGAAGCACTTGAACAGTACGCCCTTGCCTTCCATGACCGGCTTGCTGGCCAGCGGCCCCAGGTTACCAAGCCCCAGGATCGCGCTGCCATCGGAGATCACTGCCACCAGATTGCCCTTGCCGGTGTAGCGGTAGGCGTTCTCGGCATCACGGGCGATCTCGCGCACCGGCTCGGCCACGCCCGGGCTGTAGGCCAGCGCCAGATCGCGGGCGGAGGCGGTGGACTTGGTCAGTTCGACCGACAGCTTTCCGGGAATGGGATAGGCGTGGTAATCGAGCGCGGCCTGCTTGTTGGCGTCCGTCATGAGGAATCCATTATCCTAAAGTAGATATGTCACACCAGAATATAGAAAAAGCGATCGTCACTCAAGGACACAGTCAACCTGTCGACAAAAAGGAGATATTGGGCTGCGTTGAAAACTTTTCCACGATTTTAGCGGCTATTTGCTGCAACTTATAGCAAGCGAACTCAGCCATAACCCATTGCTTATTGATGCATCGCAGCAATTAATGGAAATTCATTTCATTTTTTGGCCATAAAAAAACCCACGCAATCGCGTGGGTTTTTTCGCACCCGGTACCGAGGTACCGGCAAGCGGGGCTATCAGCCGCGCTTCATGGCAGCGCCGAAGCGCTTGTTGAAGCGCTCTACACGGCCACCGGTAGAGGCTTGCTTCTGCTTGCCCGTGTAGAACGGGTGGCAGTTGGAGCACACGTCCAGGGAGAAGTCCTGACCAGAGGTCGAACCTACCTGGAAGCTGTTGCCGCAAGAGCAAGTGGCGGTGACCATGTTGTAATTCGGGTGGATACCTTGTTTCATCGTGAACCTCGCATACTCATGCCGCCACCTGATCCGTTGCCAGGCACCGCATAGGGGTTTGAAATAACTGCTGACCGGGTTATCCGCTTCATTGGCAAAGCGCCAAGCGGGCGCATATTCTAGCAACTTTAACGGCGGAGGCCAATTGTCAGACTCCTTTTCTTCCCGCGTCGCTCCGGGTTCGCCATCGCCGGAAGCGCTGCAGGTGGCGCTGCCCTCACCGCTTCGTCGCCTGTTCGACTATCTTCCGGCGCCTCGGGTTCCCCCTCGCGGCTGGCAGGTGGGGCTTCGCGTACGCGTGCCCTTCGGCCGGCGCGACGTGGTCGGCGTGGTGGTCGGGCTGCTTGCCAGAAGCGAGCTGCCCCGGGAAAAGCTGAAACCCGTCGCCGAGGTGCTCGACGACGCGCCGCTGCCCGAGGACTGGCTGTGGCTTTGCCGCTTCACCGCGCGCTACTACCAGCACGGCCTGGGCGATACCCTGCAGATCGCCATGCCGGCCAGGCTTCGTCAGGGCCACCCCCTGACCGGGCGCACTTACCTGCAGTGGCAGGCGATCACCGAGCGCGACGCGGCCGAGCTCAAGAACGCCCCCCGCCAGGCCGCGCTCCATGCGCTTTTGCGCCAGCACGCCCATGGCCTGCCCGCCCAGGCGATCAGCGCCCACGGCTATACCCGGGCACAGCTCGAGGCGCTGGCGCGCAAGGGCTTCGCCTTCGCCACCGAAGTCTCTCGTCAGGCGGGTCACACGCCCTCGGGGCTTCTAGCCGCGCCGGCGCTGCCGCTCAATCGCGAGCAGGCAGCCGCACTTGCCGCGCTGCACGAGAACCTCGACGGCTACCACCCCTGCCTGCTCGAAGGCGTGACCGGCAGCGGCAAGACCGAGATCTACCTGCAACTGATCGAAGCCATCGCCGCCAAGGGCAAGCAGTCGCTGGTCCTGGTGCCGGAGATCGGCCTGACCCCGCAGACGCTTTCGCGCTTCAAGAGCCGCTTCAAGGTGCCGGTGGTGGCGCTGCACTCCGGGCTCAACGACGCCGAGCGCATGGACGCCTGGGAGGCCGCCGCCGGTGGCCGCGCGCTGATCGTGATCGGCACCCGTTCGGCGATCTTCACCCCGCTCGCCCGCCCTGGCGCGATCATCGTCGACGAGGAGCACGACGGCTCCTACAAGCAGCACGACGGGCTTCGCTACCACGCCCGCGATCTGGCCGTGGCCCGCGCCCACCATCACGGCATCCCGCTTCTGCTGGGCAGCGCCACGCCGTCGCTCGAGAGCCTTTCGCGGGCGCTTTCCGGCGACTACCGCCACCTGCGTCTCACGAAGCGCCCGAGCCGCCACCCGCCGGCCAGGCTCGAACTCACGGACCTTCGCCACCAGCGCCGCCAGGGCGGGCTTCTGCCCTCGGCGATCAAGGCGATCACCGCGACCCTCGAGGCCGGCAAGCAGGCACTGGTGTTCATCAACCGGCGCGGCTTCGCACCGAGACTTGCCTGCCACGCCTGCGGCTGGATGGCGGACTGCGACCAGTGCGATGCGCGCATGACGCTGCACCGCCAGCCCCCGCTTCTGGCCTGCCACCACTGCGACAGCCGCCGGGCGCTGCCGGACGCCTGCCCGGAGTGCGGCAGCGGCGATTTGCGCGCACTCGGCTCGGGCACCGAGCGCACCGAAGAGACGCTTACGGGGCTTTTTCCGGACACCACGATCCACCGCATCGACCGCGACAGCACCCGGCGCAAGGAGAGCTTCGATGCGATCCTCAAGGAGGTCCATCGCGGTGAGCCCTGCATTCTGGTCGGCACCCAGATGCTCGCCAAGGGCCACCACCTGCCCCACGTCACGCTGGTGGTGGTGGTCAACGCCGACGGCGGGCTCTACAGTGCGGATTTTCGCGCGCTCGAGCACAGCGCCCAACTGCTCGAACAGGTCGCCGGGCGCGCCGGGCGTGCCGCCCATCCCGGCCGAGTGCTGGTGCAGACCCTGCACCCGGACGACCCGCACCTTGGCAAGCTCGCCGAGCATGGCTACGGGGCACTCGCCCGCGACTTACTCGAGGAGCGCAGGCTCGCCAAGCTCCCGCCCTTTGGTTACATGGCGCTGCTGCGCCTGGAGAGCGCCCAGGAGCAGGCGGCGCTGGCACTCGCCCAGGCAGCGGCCCAGGCGCTTCGCCAGTGGCTTGCGCACTCCGGCACGCAGGCGCGCTGCCTGGGCCCGGTGCCGGCGCCGATGGAGCGGCGCCAGAACCGCTATCACGTTCACCTGCTGCTCGCCGCCGACAAGCGCAGCCAGCGCCACGCGGCGGCGAACTACCTGGTGCAGTGGCTCGACGCCAACCGCGAGGCGAGCCGCGTGCGCTGGTCGATCGACATCGACCCACAGACGCTTTCCTGAGTGAGCGCTCACTCGAACAAGGCCGGTCGAAACGCGATACGGCTTTGAAACTCGGCGCCAAATGCCGATAATGGCGTTTTTGCATTTTGCTCGACGCGTTTATCTGCGCACGCCGCCACCAGAATTTCGGATATTCAAATGAAAGAGACGATCAACTCCCTGCTCCAGAGCGCGATCGATGCGCTGAAGCACCAAGGCGTGCTGCCCGATGACCTGACCGCGACCATCAAGATCGACCCCACCAAGGACAAGGCCCACGGCGACTACGCCACCAACCTGGCCCTGATGCTGGCCAAGCCCGCCGGTCTCAAGCCGCGCGAGCTGGCCGAGAAGCTGACCGCCGCCCTGCCCGAAAGCGATGCCATCGCCAGGACCGAGATCGCCGGCCCCGGCTTCATCAACTTCTTCGCCGCCGCGGACGCCGCCGCCCAGATCGTCGCCAACATCCTGGACGCGGGTGACGCCTTCGGGCGCAGCCTGGTCGGCCAGGGCGAGAAGGTGCAGGTCGAGTTCGTCTCTGCCAACCCGACAGGTCCCTTGCACGTCGGCCACGGCCGGGGGGCAGCGATCGGCGACTGTCTGTGCCGGCTGCTCGAAGCCACCGGTTTCGAGGTCACCCGCGAGTTCTACTACAACGACGCCGGCGCCCAGATCCAGAACCTGGCGCGCTCGGTGCAGGCCCGCGCCAAGGGCCTGGGGCCGGACGACGCCTCCTGGCCCGAAGACGGCTACCGCGGCGACTACATCGTCGACGTGGCTAACGACTACCTGGCCGGCAAGACCGTCACCGCCGACGACCGCGAAGTGACCGCCAAGGGCGATGCCGATGACCTGGACGCCATCCAGGCGTTCGCCGTGGCGTGGCTGCGCCGCGAGCAGGACCTGGACCTCAAGGCCTTCGGCGTGGCGTTTGACGTCTACTTCCTGGAGTCCTCGCTCTACGAACAGGGCAAGGTCGAGGAGACCGTCGCGCGGCTGACGCGAAACGGCCACACCTACGAGGACGACGGCGCGATGTGGCTGCGCACCACGGATTTCGGTGACGACAAGGATCGCGTGATGAGAAAGCGCGACGGCGGCTACACCTACTTCCTGCCGGACGTCGCCTACCACCTCGACAAGTGGAACCGCGGCTTCAAGACCGTGATCAACGAGCAGGGCGCCGACCACCACTCCACCGTGACCCGCGTGCGCGCCGGCCTGCAGGCGCTGGAAGCCGGCATTCCCAAGGGCTACCCGGACTACGTGCTGCACCAGATGGTGATGGTGACTCGAAGCGGTGTCGAGGTGAAGCTCTCCAAGCGCGCCGGCAGCTACGTGACGCTGCGCGATCTGATCGACGAGGTGGGGCGCGACGCCACGCGCTTCTTCCTCGCCGCGCGCCGGGCGGACTCCCAGCTCACCTTCGACATCGACCTGGCCCGCTCGCAGTCCAACGACAACCCGGTCTACTACGTCCAGTACGCCCACGCCCGAGTGTGCAGCATGCTCAGAAAGGCCGAGGCGGAGTCGCGCGCCTTCGACTACACCCAGGCCCTGGCGAATCTGGCCAGTCTCGACAGCGACCAGGAGAAAGCGGTGCTCAACCGCCTGGCGCGCTACCCGGAGGTGGTCGAGCAGGCCGCGCGCTCCCGCGAGCCACAGCAGGTCGCCCAGTACCTTCTCGATCTGGCCGGCGACTTCCACACCTGCTACAACGCGGTGAAGGTGATGGTCGACGACGACGCGCTTCGAAACGTTCGCCTGGCGCTCGGCATCGCCACCCGCCAGGTGCTGCGCAACGGACTCGACCTGATGGGCGTCAG
>NZ_JAMZBD010000149.1:0-6682 GCF_024158685.1 Halomonas sp. 707D4
ATGTTCATCGCCGGCGAGCCGATGAAGCTCGCCACGAACATGCTCGCCGGGCGGGCGTAGATCTCCATGGGCGTGCCCACCTGCTCGATCTGCCCGGCGTTCAACACCACCAGCCGGTCACCCAGAGTCATGGCCTCGAGCTGGTCGTGGGTGACGTAGAGGCTGGTGGTCTTGAGCCGGCGCTGCAGCTGCTTGATCTCGACGCGCATCTGCACGCGCAGCTTGGCGTCCAGGTTCGACAGCGGTTCGTCGAACAGGAAAGCGGCCGGCTCGCGCACCAGCGCCCGTCCCATGGCCACCCGCTGGCGCTGGCCGCCGGAGAGCTGGCGCGGCTTGCGGCCCAGGAAGTCCTCGATCTCGAGCATTTTGGCGGCGTTGCGCACCCGCGCCTCGATCTCGGGCTTCTTGAAGCCGCGGTTCTTGAGCCCGTAGGCGAGGTTGTTGTAGACCGTCATGTGCGGGTAGAGCGCGTAGTTCTGGAACACCATGGCGATGTCGCGCTCGGCAGGTTCGAGGCCGTTGACCACCCGGTCGCCGATCTTGAGCGTGCCGTCGGAAATCGTCTCGAGCCCCGCCACCATGCGCAGGAGCGTGGATTTACCGCAGCCCGACGGGCCTACCAGTACCACGAACTCGCCGTCCTTGATGTCAAGATCGATGCCTTTCACCGCCTGAACGTCTCCGGCGTAGGTCTTCTTCAGCCCTTCCAAGGTAATACTGGCCATCTTATTTCTCCGTCTCGGTCAGGCCTTTCACGAACAGTTTCTGCATCAACAGCACCACCAGCACCGGAGGCACCATGGCCAGCGTCACCGTGGCCATGATCAGGTTCCACGCCGGCACCCGATCGGATGAGGCCATCAGGCGCTTGATGCCCAGCACGATGGTGTAGAAATCCTCCTGGGTGGTGACCAGCAGCGGCCACAGGTACTGCACCCAGCCGTAGATGAACATGATCACGAACAGCGCGGCGATATTGGTGATCGATACCGGAAGCAATATGTCCTTGAAGAACTTCATGGGGCCGGCGCCGTCGACGCGGCTCGCCTCCATCAGCTCCTCGGGCACGGTCATGAAGAACTGGCGAAACAGAAACGTCGCCGTGGCCGAGGCGATCAGGGGCAGGGTGAGCCCGGCGTAGGAGTTGAGCATTCCCAGGTTTGCCACCACCGCGTAGGTGGGGATGATGCGCACCTCCACCGGCAGCATCAGGGTGATGAAGATGATCCAGAACGCCAGCATGCGAAAGCGAAAGCGGAAGTAGACGATCGCGAAGGCCGAGAGGATCGAGATGGTGATCTTCCCGAAGGCGATGGCCAGCGCCATGATGGTCGAGTTGGCCAGCATCAGCCACACCGGCGGCGCCCCCGCCACCTGCCAGCCCGAACCGAGCATCTGCGAGTAGGTGGCCCAGAAATTGTCGCCGGGAGTCAGCGGAATCACCCCGCGCACGAAGGCGCCGGCCTCGTGGGTCGAGGCGATGAACGCGACATACACCGGGAACGCCACCACCAGGACACCGATGATGAGTACCAGGTGGGTCAGCACATTGAGAAAGCGTCTGTTTTCAACCATGTCGATAGCCTTTGATGTCCAAAACCTGTGATGTCATGACCTGGGCGCACTAGTAGTTGACCCGGCGTTCCACGTAGCGGAACTGGATGAACGTCAGCAGGATGACGATGCCCATCAGAATCACCGACTGGGCCGACGAGGAGCCGATGTTGAGTCCCGCCACGCCGTCGGTGTAGACCTTGTAGACCAGCGTCATGGTGGCGGTGCCGGGGCCGCCGGCGGTGGTGGCGTCGATCACCCCGAAGGTATCGAACATCACGTAGTTGATGTTGATGATCATCAGAAAGAAGGTGGTCGGCGACAGGAGCGGGAAGACGATGGTCCAGAAGCGCTTGAAGGGCGTGGCGCCGTCGATGGCGGCGGCCTCGATCAGCGAGTGCGGGACCGACTGGAGCCCGGCCAGAAAGAACAGGAAGTTGTAGGAGATCTGCTTCCAGGCGGCGGCAATGGTGATCAGGATCATCGCCTGGGTACCGGAGACGCGGTGGTTCCAGTTGATGCCGAACCAGTCGAGCAGGTGCGGCAAGAGCCCGATGGTCGGGTTGAACAGAAACCACCACAGCACCCCGGCGACCACCGGGGCGACGGCGTAGGGCCAGACCAGCAGCGTGGTGTAGAACCGCGCGCTCTTGATGACCCGGTTGACGCACACCGCCAGCAGCAGCGCCACCCCCATCGAGAGCACGGTGACCGAGACGGCGAAGATCGCGGTGCGGCCCAGGGCGTTGAGGTAGCCCGGGTCCGCCAGCACCCGGGCGTAGTTGGAGAGCCCGACGAAGGTAGTCTTGAAGCCGAAGGCATCGGTGCGCTCGAAGCTCGACTTCACCGCCTGGCTCGCCGGCCAGATGAAGAACACCAGGGTGATGGCGAGCTGCGGCGCGAGCAGAAGGTAGGGAAGCCACCGATGCCGGTAGGTGGAGCGTTTGGTCTGCATGACACGTCCTGTCTTGCGGGTGCACGAGGCGGCAAGCCGCCGGGAATGAGTCGGGAAACGCACCATCCCATGGGCCCGGCCGGGCCCATGGGATGGCGGTCACGACACGCTCCGGCCCTCAGGGCCGGAGCGCATTGGGGAGTAGGATCAGTTGTTGGCCGACTCGAAGTCGCGCAGGATCTGGTTGCCGCGGCGCGCCGCGTCGTCCAGCGCCTGCTGGCCATCCTTGGAACCCGCCAGCACCGCCTGGAACTCCTCGTCGAGGATCATGCGCACCTGCGGATAGTTGCCGAAACGCAGGCCCTTGGAGTTCTCGGTGGGCTCGTTGAGGTTGATCTGCTCGATGGCGATGTCCGCGCCCGGGTTCTCGTCGTAGTAGCCCTGCTCCTGGCTCAGCTCATAGGCGGCGGTGGTGATCGGCAGATACCCGGTCTCCTGGTGCCACTCGGCCTGCACCTCCGGCAGCGACAGGAACTCGAGGAATTCCGCCACGCCGGCGTACTCGTCTTCCTCGTGGCCGGCGAGCACCCACAGGGTCGCGCCGCCGATGATCGAGTTCTGCGGGGCGCCGTCGACGTCGTCATAATAAGGCAGCATGCCGAAACCGACCTCGAAGTCGGCATTGGCCAGCACGTCCGCGCGCGACGCCGAGGAGTTCATGTACATCGCGCAGTCGCCGGCGTAGAACGAGGGCGCCGCGTCCGGACCGCTGGCCGGGCCGCCGTAGCTGTAGACGCCGCTGTCGCTCCACTCCTTCAACTGATCCCAGAAGCGCGCCTGCATCTCGCCGTTGAAGTCGAACTCGGTGTCGAGCCCGCCGAAGCCGTTCTCCTGGGTGCCGATCGGCAGGTTATGCAGTGCCGAGAAGTTCTCGAGGCCGATCCAGTTCGCCGCGTAGGCCATGGTGAAGCCGCACTGCGCCGCGCCTTCATCGACGATCTGTTGGCCCATCTCGCCCATCTGTGCCCAGGTGGTCGGCGGCGTTTGTGGGTCGAGGCCGGCGGCCTCGAAGGCGTCCTTGTTGTAGTAGAGGATCGGCGTCGAGGAGTTGAACGGCATCGACAGCATGTTGCCGTCGGTGTCGGTGTAGTAGCCGGTCACCACGGGCAGGTAGTCATTGGGGTCGAAGGTGTTGCCGTGCTCTTCCATCAGCTCGAACACCGGGTAGATCGCGCCGCGGGCGGCCATCATGGTGCCGGTGCCCACTTCGTAGATCTGCACGATGTGCGGCTGCTCGCCGGCGCGGAAGGCGGCGATGGTGTTGACCATGGTCTGCTCGTACTCGCCCCGGTAGGAGGGAACGACCCGGTACTCGTCCTGGGTGGCGTTGAACTCCTCGGCCAGGCCGACCAGGCGCTCGCCGAGCTCGCCGCCCATGGAGTGCCACCAAGTGATGTCGGTCGCCGCCTGGGCGGAAACGCTCAGGGTGGCGGCCGCGATACCGACCGACAGCGCGCGTAACGTGAAACGAGACATAGTAGTCTCCTTAGACATAGTAGGCTCCTTGTCGCCCTGGCATCGCCAGGTGGCACAGTGCGTTTGTTGAGGTTTTGGGTGCACCGAACAGTAGTGAGTTTAGATGACAGATTGATGAACGATAACCGGCGGCGGGCGCAAGATTCATGCAACTTTGGCAGTAGGCGATAACAGTGGCCGGTGATAGGGTGAACGCCATTGCACAACCAACGAGAGCTCTGTGAGAGAGCTCTGTGAAAGAGCTCCGTGAGAGAGCCCATGAGAGAGCCCCATGACTGACGCCATTTCGCTTCTGACCCGCCTGGTCGCCTTCGATACCACCTCCAAAGGCTCCAATCTCGCGCTGATCGCGTTCGTGGAGGAGTACCTCGCCGGCTACGGCGTCGTTTCGGAGCGGGTGACGAGCCCGTGCGGCACCAAGGCGAACTTGATCGCCCGCATCGGCCCGGACACGCCGGGCGGGGTGATGCTCTCCGGCCACACCGACGTGGTACCGGTCGAGGGCCAGCCCTGGTCGACGGACCCGTTCACGCTCCACGATGGCGGCGATGGCCGGCTCTATGGCCGCGGCAGCTGCGACATGAAGGGCTTCATCGCCTGCGCGCTCTCCAAGGTTCCCGAGTGGGTCGAGGCGCCGCTCGCCCAGCCGATCTACTTCGGCTTCTCCTATGACGAGGAGGTCGGCTGCGTCGGGGCGCCTGCGCTGATCGAGCGCTTTTTCGAGCGCTACTCCACCACCGCTCACGTGATCGTCGGTGAGCCGACCCTGATGCAGCCGGTGGTGGCCCAGAAGGGCGCGACCAACCTGCGCACCACGGTCACCGGGGTCGAGGCGCACAGCAGCCAGGTCAACCAGGGCACCTCGGCGATCCACGTCGCCGCGCGGCTGGTCACCTTCATCGAGGACACCATGGCCACGCTGGTGGAAGAGGGCCGGGTGGACGAGGCGTTCAACGTGCCCCACACGAGCCTGCACGTGGGCAGGATCAAGGGTGGCACGGCGATCAACATCATGGCCCGCGAATGTACCTTCGAGTGGGAGATCCGCCACCTGCCCACGGACACCTTCGAGGAGGTCTTCGCGCGATTCACCGCCTACGCCGACGCCCTCAAGGCCGAGCTCGAGGCGCGCGGCAAGCGCGTCGAGATCGCAACCGAGGCGCTCAACGTCACCGTGCCGGGCCTGGCCGATCGCGACAACGCCGCCGTGCTGCGCCTGGCGAAGGATCACCTGCCCGGCGAGTGCGCCAACCACGCGGTGGCCTACGCCACCGAAGCCGGCCAGTTCCAGGGCCAGGGGCTGCAGACGATCATCCTGGGCCCGGGCAGCATCAGTCAGGCCCACCAGCCGGACGAGTACATCGAGAAGAGCGAGCTTGCGGCGTGCGTCGAATTCATGACCCGGATGGGCCGGGCGCTGGAGGCGCCGTTCGAGGGGTGATCGTCGAGCCGTTCGAGGCCACAGTCGGTAGTGTCGGGTAGCCCGTAGCGAGGGTCTTTCGCCAAGGAAGGCGAAAGTAGCGTACAGGGAGGTATTCACAGCGCCCTCGCGTAGGGCTACCCGACACGGCAAGAGACCACCAACACAAACACCCGCTCAAGGCGGGTGTTTGTGTTGGTATCGAAGGTCGCTCTCAGGGCGAGGAGTGCTCCTCATAAAGCTCCGCCTTGGCGTCACGCATCACCTGCTCGCAGGCCTGCTGCTGGGCGAGCTGGGTGATCAGGCCCTGGGTGACCTCGAAGCCCTTGACCAGGCACGTGTCCACCTCGGCACGGCTGATCGCAGGCGTCACGCGGCAGTCGATCCGGACCGTACGGCCGCCGCCCTGAAGGCGGTCGGCTAACTGCCTGAGTCGCCAGGCGAGTCGCTCTTTCCAGCGGGCCGCGTCTACCGCGCCCTCGTTTACGCTGAACGTGCACTGCCACTCCGGTCTGTATACCTTCATGCGAACCTCCGCTGCGTCTGGAAAGATGGGCTGGTCGTATTGCGTACTCCGTCGTGTTCACTGTTGGGGCTCTGCTACTATACCCACAACGTTACCCGGACCGAAACAGGGAAAAGCGCGCCCGACCGGCAGCTTTGCGACCACCATGCGACCGATTTCAGAGACTTCCGCGCACGAAACGCCCACGCGGCCCTGCCCCTGCGGCAGCGGTGACGCGCTCGAGACGTGCTGTCACGTCTACCACCAGGGCACGCCCGCCCCCACGCCCGAGGCGCTGATGCGCTCGCGCTACAGCGCCTTCGCGCTCGACCTGATCGACTATCTGAGCGCCACCTGGCACCCGAGCACGCGACCGGCCACGCTTGCCCCGGACCCGAGCACGCAGTGGAAGCGATTCGTGATCGAGAACGCCCCCAAGCCTGAAGGCGAGCGCGGCACGGTGCACTTCACGGCGTACTTTTTCGAGGGCGGCTGGCACGCGCTGGAGGAGGTCTCGCGCTTCGTGTTCGAGGCCGGGCGCTGGTACTACCTCGACGGCGAGCCGCGTCTTTTGAAGCTCAAGCCCGGGCGCAACGAGCGCTGCCCGTGCGGTAGCGGGCGAAAACTCAAGGCGTGCTGCGGTGGCTGAGGGCGAAGGCGTACGGGCGCCGTGGTATCTTTACCTGCTGGAGTGCCGGCGCGGCACCTACGCCGGCATCACCAACGACCTGGCCCGGCGCTACAACGCCCTTGCCTTGGCAGTGGGCGTTGT
>NZ_JAMZBD010000150.1:0-6668 GCF_024158685.1 Halomonas sp. 707D4
GTACTGAACGTTCTGCACCGTATCCCAGGCCAGGGCGTTGTCGAGGCTGCTCTCGCCGATGCGCTCCGGGTCGATCAGGCTGGGAAAGGCGATGTCCGGCTCGACGCCGCGATTCTGGGTGCTCTCGCCGGAAATGCGGTAGAACTTGGCGCGGGTCAGCTTGATCTGGCCGTGGCTCAGCTCGTTGAGCGTCTGCACGGTTCCCTTGCCGAAGGTGGTGGTGCCGACCACCAGGCCGCGGCCGTAATCCTGGATCGCGCCGGCGAAGATTTCCGAGGCGGAAGCGGAGAGGCGATTGGTCAGCACGGTGAGCGGACCGTCGTAGACGGTGCCGGCATCGGTGTCGCCGTAGAGCTGGATGCGCCCCTGGGCGTCGCGCACCTGGACGGTGGGGCCGCGGTCGATGAACAGGCCGATCAACGAGTTGGCTTCCTGCAGGGCGCCGCCGCCGTTGTTGCGCAGATCCAGCACGATGCCTTCGACCTCCTGCTCCTTGAGTGCCTCGATCTCGCGGGCTACGTCGCGGGTGGTGCTGCGATACTCCTCTTCGCCGGCCTGCCAGGCGTCGAAGTCGACGTAGAAGGTGGGCACGTCGATCACGCCGATCTTGTGCGGCTCGCCGTCACGCTCGACCTCGATCACCTCGCCGTGGGCCGCCTGATCCTCGAGGCTGACGGTGTCGCGGGTGATCTCGACCACGTGGGAGCGAGTCATGTCGACGGCCTGGGCGGGCACCACGTCGAGGCGCACCGTGGAGCCTTTCGGCCCGCGGATCAGATCCACCACGTTGTCCAGGCGCATGCCCACCACGTTGACCATCTCACCGTCTTCCTGACCGACGGCGATGATGCGATCGGCGGGCTCGAGCACGCCCGCGCGCTCGGCAGGACCGCCAGGCACCAGGCTCGCCACCTTCACGTATTCGCCTTCGGACTGCAGGAGTGCGCCGATGCCCTCGAGCGACAGGCTCATCTGGATATCGAAGGATTCGCTCTGGCGTGGCGAGAGGTAGCCGGTATGCGGGTCGATGGTGCTGGAGATCGCCGCCATCAGGATGCCGAACACGTCCTCGGATTCGGTCTGGTTGAGCCGGGTGAGCTGGCCTTCGTAGCGCTGGCGCAGGTTGTCCTCGATCTGCTCCTCGTCCTGGTCGGTCAGGGCGAGCGTCAGGGCGTCGTTCTCGAGGCGCTTGCGCCACAGTTCGTCGAGTTCGCTCTCGCGGCTCGCCCAGGGGGCGTCCTCGCGGTCGATCTCGAGTCGCTCGTTGCTTTCGAAGTCGAAGGAGAGCCCTTCGTCGAGACGTTCCAGCAGCCATTCGAGCCGGGCGATATGGCGCTCGCTGAGCAGGTTGTAGAGTTCGAAGGCCTCGTCGAGCTCGCCTTCGAACAGCACCTCGTCCATGTGTTCTTCAAGATGGCGGTACGGCTCGATGTCGCGCTTGAGCAGGTAGCCACGCTGGTTGTCCAGGATGTCCAGGTAGCGCTGGAAGGCTTCCTGCGACCACTGCTCGTCAAAATCGATATTGGCGTAGTGGCCGTAGCGGAGCGCGTCCCCGATCTCCACTGCCGCTTGGCGTTGTTCATCGGTCGGCGCAAGTTGCGCCAATGCCACCGGGCTGGTCATCACCAGCATCACGGCAACGGCGACCGAGCGCGAAAGCGTTGCAAACAAGCTCATCAGTCAGGCTCTCCCGGAATTTATGGTCACTCAGTGTTCCTTGACATGCAGCCAACCCATGAGTTGCGCAGGCCGAAAGAGCATTGTAGCAGGACATACACTCTGTGATACTCACTGATTTTCCGACGGAGGGCATTCAATTTGAACGCGGTCGACAGCACGTCTCGAAGCGAGGGGCGCCTCGGGCGGCTCTGCGAATTTCTGGCGGACTCGCCCACGCCCTGGCACGCCACCCGATCGATGGTCCGACGCCTGGAGCAGGGCGGTTTCACGCGCCTCGACGAGAAGGCCGACTGGAAGCTCGAGGCCGGCGGGCGCTACGTCGTCACCCGCAACGACTCCTCGCTCATCGCCTTTCAACTGCCGGCGCGGGGGCTCGATGCCCTGCGCATGATCGGCGCGCATACCGATAGCCCGGGGCTGCGGCTCAAGCCCGAGGCCACCCAGCGCTCGGCGGGCTGGCTGCAGCTTGGCGTGCAGGTCTATGGCGGAGTGCTGCTGGCGCCTTGGTTCGATCGCGACCTGGGGCTTGCCGGGCGCGTGCACGTGCGCCATGCGGATGGCCGGCTCGAGAGCGTGCTGCTCGACGTCGCCGAGCCCATCGCCATCATTCCGAGCCTGGCGATCCACCTGGACCGGGAGGTCAACGCCGGCCGCGCGATCAACCCCCAGACCCAGATGGCGCCGGTCGTGATGCAGAGCGACGACGCCACCCTGGAGTCGCTGCTGGCGCGCTTTCTGGCACGCGAGCACGGCCTCGAGGGCGTCGAGGTGGTGGACTTCGAGCTGGGCTTCTACGACCTGCAGCCGCCGTCGCTGATCGGGGTGAAGCGCGAGCTCGTCGCCAGCGCCCGGCTGGACAACCTGCTGTCGTGCTTCATCGGTCTGGAAGCGCTGCTCGATTGCGACGGCGAGCAGGGGGCGCTGCTGGTGGCCAACGATCACGAGGAGGTGGGCAGTGCCAGCGCCTGTGGCGCCCAGGGGCCGTTTCTGGGCGATGTGCTCAAGCGCCTGAATGCCCAGGTCGGGCGGGGCGGCGAGGAGGCGCTGATCCAGCTGATCCAGTCGTCGCTGATGATCTCCTGCGACAACGCCCATGCGCTGCATCCCAACTTTCGTGACAAGCACGACGAGCGTCACGGCCCCAGGATCAACGGCGGCCCGGTCATCAAGGTCAACGCCAGCCAGCGCTACGCCACCAACAGCGTGACCGGGGCGCTGTTTCGCGACGTATGCCGCGAGGCAGACGTGCCGGTGCAGTCCTTCGTCACTCGCGCGGACATGGGCTGTGGCAGCACCATCGGGCCGATCACGGCGACCGAAATCGGCGTGCCCACCATCGACGTGGGCGTGCCCCAGTGGGCGATGCACTCCATTCGCGAAACCGCCGGCACCCGGGACGTCGAGCACCTGACCCGCGCGCTGGTCGCGTTCCTGAACCGTCCGACGCTAAGCTGAAAGGAGAGGGGGCGAAAGCCCCCCTGGGCACACGAAAAAGCCCGCCGATCGAGAGATCGGCGGGCTTTTTTCGGAACTGGTGGCTACACCCTGATTTGAACAGGGGACCCCATCATTATGAGTGATGTGCTCTAACCAGCTGAGCTATGTAGCCGTTCAACGGGGGCGAATATTACAAACTGCATCGCCGCCCGTCAAGCGTTCTTTGTCCTTGCGCTCAAAACGTCAGACGTTGAACCGGAAATGGATCACGTCGCCATCCTTGACGATGTACTCCTTGCCTTCCAGGCGCCACTTGCCGGCATCCTTGGCGCCCTGTTCGCCGCCCAGGGTCACGAAGTCGTCATAGGCGATGACCTCGGCGCGGATGAAGCCTTTCTGGAAATCCGTGTGGATCACGCCGGCGGCCTCGGGGCCGGTGGCGCCGGCCTTCACGGTCCAGGCGCGCACTTCCTTGACGCCGGCGGTGAAGTAGGTCTGCAGGCCCAGAAGCGCATAGCCGGCACGGATCACCCGATCGAGCCCCGGTTCTTCCATGCCCATCTCCTCGAGGAACACGCTGCGCTCGTCGTCGTCGAGCTCGGCGATCTCGGCTTCCAGCTGATTGCACACCGGCACCACCACCGCGCCTTCCTCGGCGGCGATCTCCTTGACGATATCGAGGTACGGGTTGTTCTCGAAGCCGTCCTCGTTGACGTTGGCGATGTACATGGTCGGCTTCAAGGTCAGAAAGCCGAAGCTCTTGACCTGCTGCTTCTCGTCCTCAGAAAGCCCGAAGCTTCTCAGCGGCATGCCTTCGGCCAGATGCGGCTGGATCTTGTCGAGGATCAGTTTGGTCGCGGTGGCGTCCTTGTCGCCGCCCTTAACCGAGCGCACCAGGCGCTGGCTCGCCTTCTCGACGGTATCGAGATCGGCCAGCGCCAGCTCCAGGTTGATGGTCTCGATGTCCGCCCGCGGGTCGACCTGGTTGGCGACGTGGATCACGTTGTCGTTGTCGAAGCAGCGCACCACGTGGGCGATCGCCTGGGTCTCGCGAATGTTGGCCAAGAACTTGTTGCCCAGGCCCTCACCCTTGGAGGCACCGGCCACCAGGCCCGCGATGTCCACGAACTCCATGGTCGTGGGCAGCACCTTCTGGGGCTTGACGATCTCGGCGAGCTTGTCCAGGCGCGGGTCGGGCATCGGCACGATCCCGACGTTGGGCTCGATGGTACAGAAGGGGAAGTTCTCCGCATCGATGCCGGACTTGGTCAACGCGTTGAACAGCGTGGATTTGCCTACGTTGGGTAGGCCGACGATTCCGCAATTGAAACCCATGTGAATATCCTGACCGGGGCGGAGGTATCGATCCGCCTTGAAGTGAAAACGGGTGGCTACTTGACGCTGTGCAGCCGGTTCATGGCCTTGGCCCAGTCGCCGGCAAGCGCCAGGGGCAGGGTGGCCTCGCACTCGGCCAGCGCCTGGTCGATCGCTTCCTGCTCTGACTTGCCCGGGCGGTTCAGCACGTAGTGGCTGACCTGGCGCGCCTCCCCCGGATGGCCGATGCCGATGCGCAGGCGGTGAAAGCCGTTCTGGTTGCCGAGTGCGCTGATGATGTCGCGCAGGCCGTTGTGGCCGCCATGGCCGCCGCCGGTCTTGTAGCGCGCCTGGCCCGGGGGCAGGTCGAGCTCGTCGTGGACGACGAGCAGTTCCGACGGTGCGAGCTTGAAGAACTGGCAGAGCGCCGCGACGGCCCCTCCGCTTCGGTTCATGAAGGTGGTGGGGTTGAGCAGGTGGACATCGCGATCTCCCAGGCGCGCCTTGGCGTAGAGGCCGAGGAATTTCTTCTCCGGGCGAAGCTCGGTGTGGGCGCGGCGTGCCAGCGCATCCACCAGCCAGAAGCCCGCGTTGTGGCGCGTCGCCTCGTAGTCAGGACCCGGGTTGCCCAGTCCGATGATGGCCGTCACCTGGCTCATTCCCACCTCCCATTCAAAAAAGCGTTGCCGTGCCGGGAGCGATCTTCGAAACCATCGTCGAAGCCCGGCGCGGTGAATCGTTTCCGGCACGCAAAAAAAATCAAGCGCCGGGGCGCTTGATTTTAACATCCTTGGGCCATGCGGGCATGGCCCAATGCACGGGCAGGCCGTGGAGGGTGCGCTTACTCGGCGCTGCCTTCCTCGCCTTCGCCTTCTTCCTCGTCACGCACCTGTACCTTGGTGATGCTGAGGACGGCGTGGTCGTGCTCTTCGCCGTGGGACAGGTCCACGGAAGAGACGCCCTTCGGAAGCGTGAGGTCGGACAGGTGCAGGGTGGTGCCCAGCTCGACGCTTGCGATGTCGACTTCCAGGAAGTCCGGCAGGTCCTTCGGCAGGCAGCTGATCGCCACTTCGTTGGCCATGACGTGCAGTTCGCCGCCCTGGTCCTTGATGCCGACGCACTTCTCTTCACCGGTCACGTGCAGCGGCACGTTCATGGTGATTTCGTGGGTGGCGTCGACGCGCATGAAGTCGGCGTGGGTCAGCAGCGGCTTGAAGGGGTGACGCTGCAGATCACGCACGACGACCTGCTCTTTTTTGCCGTCGATGTCGAGGTTGATGACGGACGAGAAGAAAGACTCGTCTTCGATCGCCTTGTAGAAGGAGGTCTTCTCGACGGAGATGGACTGCGGCTCCTTCTCACCACCGTAGATGACGGCCGGAACCTGCTGGTTCGCACGACGCAGGCGGCGGCTCGCACCTTTCCCCAGGTCGTTACGAACGCTGGCTTTCAAAGTAAAATCAGACATGTGTGTGCCTCTTGGTTTGAGTAGGAAGACATCGCCGACCGCGACCAGACGACGACGCCTTCATGGCCCCGTGAGGGGGCTTTCATCGTCAGCTCAATGGAACATCGCGCTAACAGATTCTTCGTTGCTGACCCGGCGGATCGCTTCGGCAATCAGCCCGGCCACGCTGAGCTGGCGGATCTTGCCGCTGCGGCGAGCGTGTTCGGCCAGCGGGATCGTATCGGTGACGACCACTTCGTCGAGCACGGAGCTTGTGATGTTGTCGACCGCGGGGCCGGACAGGATCGGGTGGGTGGCGTAGGCCACCACGCGCGCGGCGCCGTGATCCTTGAGCGCCTCGCCCGCCTTGCACAGGGTGCCGGCGGTGTCGATCATGTCGTCGACCACCACACAGGTGCGACCTTCGATCTCGCCGATGATGTGCATTACCTGGGCCTGGTTGGCCTGGGGGCGACGCTTGTCGATGATGGCGAGATCGGCGTTCAACTGCTTGGCGATGGCACGCGCGCGCACCACGCCGCCGACGTCCGGCGAGACCACGACCAGATCGGCGTAGTTCTGGCGCTCGATGTCGTCGAGCAGGATCGGCGAGCCGTAGACGTTGTCCACCGGCACGTCGAAGAAGCCCTGGATCTGGTCGGCGTGCAGGTCCATTGTCATCACGCGGTCGACGCCGGCCTTGACCATCATGTCGGCCACCACTTTCGCCGAGATGGGCACGCGGGCGGAGCGCACGCGGCGATCCTGGCGGGCATAGCCGAAGTAGGGA
>NZ_JAMZBD010000151.1:0-6637 GCF_024158685.1 Halomonas sp. 707D4
CCCCAGAGCCCCAGGGCCAGGGCGCGCTCGCCCTCGTCCTCGAAGGTCTTGCGAATGACGCCCAGGACGCAGGGCATGATCATCGCCCCGCCCAGGGCGAGCACCACTCGAGCGCCGATCAGCATGGCCGGAGTGGTGGAGAACGCCGCCAGCAAGGACGCGATCCCGAACACACCGAGCCCGGTCAACAGCAGTCGGCGAGTGCCGATGCGATCCGCCAGGGTACCCATGGGCACCAGCAGGCCCGCCATCAGCAGTGGATAGATATCGATGATCCAGAGCACCTGGGTGCCGGTGGCCTGAAGGGCCGGGGTCAAGACCGGCACCGCCACGTGCAGGATCGTCATGTCGATGACCACCGGCAGAAACGCCAGCATCACCGCAAGCAAAACCCACCAACGGCGGGTGTTCGTCGTTTTCATCGAGCGGTCTCCTTTTCAGCAAGGTCGAACGGTTGCACGGGGTTACTCCTGCTGGCTTGCATGGTGGGTTGAGGCCGTGCGCCGGGCGGCGCGCCAGGCACCGACGCGCTCTTGCAGGCCCATCACGAACACGAAGAACACCGGCACGAACAGCACCACCAGCAAGGTGCCGCTGACCATGCCCCCAAACACGCCGGTGCCGATCGCGTGCTGGGTGTTGGCGCTGGCGCCGAAGGCGAGCATCAGCGGCACCACGCCAAGGCCGAAGGCGAGAGAGGTCATCAGGATCGGGCGCAGGCGCAGCCGGGCCGCTTCCACCGCCGCTTCCCGAAGCCCCCAGCCCTGCTCACGAAGCTGCTTGGCGAACTCGACGATCAGGATCGCGTTCTTGGCCGAGAGCCCGATCACCGTAACCATGCCGACCTTGAAGAACACATCGTTGGGCAGGCCTCTGAGCAGCATGGCCGCCACCGCCCCGAGCAACCCCAGGGGCACGACCAATATGACCGACAGCGGAATCGACCAGCTCTCGTACAGGGCGGCGAGCACCAGAAACACCGCCAGGATCGACAGCGCCACCAGCAAAGGCGCCTGGGAGGCGGACTGGCGCTCCTGCAGGGACTGGCCAGTCCAGGCCACGGCGAAGCCGGCGGGCAGCGCCTGGACCAGGCGCTCCATCTCGGCCATGGCCTGGCCGGTGGAGGCCCCCGGCGCCGCGCTTCCGGAAATGCTCGAGGCGGGGTAGCCCAGGTACCGCTCCAGCTGCAGCGGCGTCTCGTCCCACACCGGCGTGACCACCTCGGACAGGGACACCATGCCCCCGCGCGTATTGCGCACCTGTAGCCTCAGCACGTCGTCGATCTGCATGCGAGCCGGGGCATCCGCCTGCAAGATGACCTGCTGCATCCGCCCGTCGTTGGGGAAGTCGTTGAGATAGGACGACCCCATGGCGGCAGAGAGGATCTCGCCGATATTGGCAAACGGCACGCCCAGGGCCTCGGCCTTGCGCCGGTCGATGTCCAGGCGCAGGCTCGCGCCCTCGGGCAGGCCATCGGCGTAGACATCGCTGACCACGGCGCTTTGGGCGGCCAGCTCGACCAGCTTGGCTTCCGCCTCCTTCAGGGCGGCAGGCCCTTGATTGCGAAGATCCTGCAGGTAGAAGGTGAAGCCGGACTTGGTGCCCAGTTCGTCGATCGCCGGGGGCAACAGGCTCATCACCTTGCCCTCGTTCAGTTGCTCCATGGCCTGCTGGGCCAGCTCCGCTTCCTGGGCGGTGCTGGCGCCGTCGCGCTCGCCCCAGTCCTTGAGTATGGTGAACGCCAGCGCCGTGTTCGCCCCGGAGCCGGAAAAGCCGAAGCCCAGGATGGACATGTTGCCGCTGATGCCCGGGCGCGCCATCACGTGGTCCTCGTAGGCCTTGACCACGTTCAGGGTGCGCTCGGCGGTGGCATTGGCGGGCAGCTGGATGCTGGTCATGAAGTAGCCCTGATCCTCTTCCGGCAGAAATGACGACGGCAGCCGGCTCATGGCGAACAGCAACACCCCCGCCAGCGCCAAAAACAGCACCATCAGCCGACCGCTGCGGGCGACCAGCCCGGTCACGCGCTTCTCGTAGCGCTGGGTCAGCCCGTCGAAGCGGCGGTTGAACCCTCCGAAGAAGCCGCGCTTTTCGTGATGCCCGGCAGCCACGGGCCGAAGCAGGCTCGCGCACAGGGCCGGGGTCAGCGTGAGGGCCAGAAACGCCGAGAACAGAATCGACACCACCATGGACAGAGCGAACTGCTGGTAGATGACCCCCACCGAGCCCTTCGAGAACGCCATGGGCACGAACACTACCGTGAGCACCAGGGTGATGCCGATGACTGCCCCGGTGATCTCCTTCATCGCCTTCTGGGTCGCCTTTTTCGGCGACAGGCCTTCCGTGGCCATGAGACGCTCGACGTTCTCCACCACGACGATGGCGTCATCGACGATGATGCCGATCGCCAGCACCATGCCGAACATGGTGAGCACGTTGATCGAGGATCCGGCCACCAGCATGACCGTGAAGGTGCCCAGCAGCGCGATCGGCGCCACCAGCGCAGGAATCAGGGTGTAGCGCACCTTCTGCAGAAACAGCAGCATCACCAGAAATACCAGCACCATGGCCTCGAGCAGGGTGTGGATGACCTTCTGGATCGAGACCTTGACGAAGGGTGCGGTATCGAAGGGCACCGAGTAGTTCATGCCCGGGGGCAGGCTCGTGGCGAGCTCTGAAAGCCGCGCTCGCACGCCGTCGGCGGTGCGTACGGCGTTGGCCCCGGGGGCAAGCTGAATGGCGGCGGCGGTGGCGGGCTGGCCGTTTTCCCGGTTCGAGAAGCCGTAGGACTGGGCCCCGAGCTCCACCCGGGCCACATCGCCCAGCAGTACCTGGACGCCACTCTCATCTGCGCGCAGCACGATGGCGGCGAACTCGTCCGGCGTGCGCAGCTGCCCGTCCGCCACCAGCAAGGTGGTGACCGTCTGGCCAGGGATAGCGGGGGACGCCCCGATGCTGCCGGGCACGATCGGCGCGTTCTGCGCCTGGATCGCGGCGGAGACATCGTTGATCGAGAGCGCGTAATCCGCCAGCTTCTGCGGATCGAACCAGATCCGCATCGCCTGCTCGGCGCCGAACAGCTGCACCTTGCCCACGCCATCGACCCGACGCACCTCGTCCACCAGGTTGCGGGCCAGGTAGTCGTTCAGCGCAAGCTCGTCGAAACGGCCGTCTTTCGAGGTCAGTCCCACGATCATCAGAAAGCTCGAGGAGGCGGACTCGACGCTGAGACCATCCTGGCGTACCGCCTGGGGCAGCCGGGGCTCCACCGCCTTGAGCTTGTTCTGCACGTCCACCTGGGCAAGCTCCGGGTCGGTGCCGGGCTTGAAGGTCACGGTGACCGAGGCCGAGCCGGAGGAGTCCGCGGTGGACTGGTAGTACAGCACGTTCTTGACGCTGGAAAGCTCGCGCTCGATGAGGCTGACCACCGTATCGCTCATGGTTTGCGGGGTGGCGCCGGGGTAGGTGGCGGTGATGGTCACCGAGGGCGGCGCCACGGAGGGGTAATGCGCCACCGGCAACGACGGAATGGCGATCACGCCCATCAAGATGATGAACAGGGCGATCACCCACGCGAAGATCGGGCGCTGGATGAAGAACTGAGGCATGGCGGCGAATCCTTGAGCTATTTCCGCTGCGGGGGTTAAAACGAAGACGGAAAATCAGTGGGCAGACGCGACTAGAGCACTGCCGGGGGCGGCGGGCGCCCAGTCCGCAGCGCTGACCTTGGCGCCATCGGACAAGCGCTCGATTCCTTCAACGACCACCTTCTGGCCCTCGGTGAGCCCGCTCTTCACCCGGTAGCGGCCCTCCTTCGTTTCGCCGAGTTCCACGGCGACCATCTCCACCCGCTCGCTTTCATCCATTACCCACACATAGGGGTGGCCGCCAATGCGCACCACGGCTTGCTGGGCCACGGTCAGCGCCGCATCGTACTGGGCGTAGGGCACCCGCGCGCGCAGGAACATGCCCGGCAGCAGTCGATGCTGCGGGTTCTCGGCCAGCACGCGCAGCAGCAGGTTGCCGGTGCTGGCGTCCACCTCGATGCCGGAGAACAGCAGGCGGGCCGACATCTCGAGAGGTTCGCCGTTCTGGCCCAGCAGGGTGACCGGCATGCCGCCGTCGAGGGAGGGCCGGGAGGCCATGGCCCCCTGAAGCGACGTTAGCGACGACGACGGGCGGCGAACGTCGACATAGACCTGATCGATGTTCTGCACCCGGGCCATGGCAGTGGTGTCGGCGCTGCCCACCAGTGTGCCCTCGGTCACCATCGCCTGGTCCACTCGCCCGGCGATGGGCGACGTCACGGTCGCGAACTCCAGATCGAGACGCCGGCGGGCCAGGGTCGCCCGGGCCTCGGCCACGTTCGCGGCGGCCTGCTGGGCGGTCGCCACGGCGTCATCGTAGGCCTGGCGGCTCACGGAGGCGTTGCGCACAAGGGTTTCGAGCCGTGAAGACTGATTACGGGCGTTGGCCAGTTCCGCCTCGGCCTTCTGCAGCGCGGCCTGGGCGGTGTCCACATCGGCCTGAAACGGCGCCGGGTTGATCTCGAACAGGGCCTGGCCGGCCTCCACGTCATGGCCCTGCTCGAACAACCGGCGTTGAACGATGCCGCCGACCTGGGCGCGAATGTCCGCTACTTGAAACGGCGTGACCCGTCCGGGCAGATCCTCGGTGAGTTCCCACGGGACGGCGGCCAGGGTGTCGACGGAGACCCGAGGCGCAGGCGGTGCCACGGCCTCCTCTTCCCTGGGCCCACAGCCGGCCAGCACGGTCATTAACACGGCGGCCACACCGGTACGACGGCACAGAGTTGCAAGCTTCATGAGTAGTCCCTTCAGGTACAGGCAGACGCCTGCCAGTTGAATGGACGGGACTATAGCGACCTCGCATGGTGTTCACGTCGACGGTATGTGGAGATATGATGGAGAACGCAAAATTGTTCGAGCCCGCTCATGCCCACGCCCCACCCGCCCTCTTCCAGCCCGCGCGCCCTGGTGCTCATCATCGAAGACGAGCCCGAGATCGCAGAGATCCTGCAGGCCTATCTGGCGCGCGCGGAGCTTCGTACCCTGCATGCGGCGGACGGCCACCAGGGCCTGGCACTGCACGCGACGATGAAGCCGGATCTGGTGCTGCTCGACGTGAAGATGCCGAAGCTGGACGGCTGGCAGGTGCTGTCCGAGATTCGCCACCGGGGCCACACGCCGGTGATCATGCTGACGGCGATGGATCAGGACATCGACAAGCTGATGGGCCTGCGCTTCGGCGCCGACGACTACGTGGTCAAGCCTTTCAACCCCGCCGAGGTGGTCGCCCGGGTCGAGGCGGTGTTGAGGCGCAGCATGAACGATACTCAACCGCCCCCGGTGCTTCGGCTTCCACCCTTCGAGATCGACCTGGAACAGCACGAGGCCTCGGTACAGGTGAACGGCGTGACCCACGGCCTGGCCCTGACCCTTACCGAATTCCGGCTGCTGACCCATCTGGCCCGGGCCCCGAAAAAGGTCTTCACCCGAGGAGAGCTGCTGGCCGCCTGCCTGCCCGAGGGCGAGGCCCTGGAGCGCACCGTGGACAGCCACATCAGCAAGCTGCGCAAGAAGCTCGACGACCTGGGCATCCAGGGCGTGCCCGCCAGTATTCGCGGCGTGGGGTACCGGCTCTGGGCCGCGCCATGAAGCTCGTCGGCCTGAGCCGGACCATCGCCCTGACCATGGCCGCGATGGCCTTCGGCATCACCTTGCTGGTGCTGGCCACCTCGTACCTGTTCTATTTCGTGATGTCGCGGTACTGGCAGGATTCTCTCGAGGAGTTCGGCCTGTTCCCCACCGGGCCGGAATGGATCTGGATCGTTCTCGCCACGCTAATCGCGCTGCTGTTCGCGATGTTCGTGGGGGTTCAACTGGCCCGGCGCATCCTGGTGCCGTTGAACTCCGTCACCCAGGGCATTCGCCGGGTGGCCGAGGGCGACCTGAGCGCCCGGGCCACCACGGGTGACCGCTCCCTGGGCGAGGCGGCGGTGCTGGCCAAGGATTTCAACGCCCTGGCGGACCAGCTAGCGCGCATGTCGGACGAGATGACGTTCTGGAACGCGGCCATTGCCCACGAGCTTCGCACCCCGGTGACCATCCTGCGCGGGCGTTTGCAGGGCCTGGCGGAAGGCGTATTTCCGCCGGAGACGCCCCAGTTTCTGAGTCTGCTGAAACAGGTGGACGGCATCGCCCAACTGATCGAGGACCTGCGGGCGGTGAGCCTGGCGGACAGCGGCCACCTGACCCTCGAGATTACCGAGTGCGACCTGGGCGCCGAGATCGCGTCCGTCATCGAGTTCTGCCGCCACGCCCTGGAGGCGTCCCACCATGTCCCGACGCTCGAACTGCCCATACGCACCGTGTACGGCGATCCCTTCCGCCTTCGTCAGGCCCTGCTGGCACTGCTGGAAAACGTGCGCCAGCACGCAAGCCCCGGGGAGGTACGCATTCAATTGACCCGGGAGGCAACGGCCTACGTACTGCGGGTCATGGACGAAGGCCCCGGTGTTGGCCCGGAGGACGCCGCCCACATCTTCACCGCCTTTCGCCGCGCCCGCCCGGCGGAGGCACAAGCCCCCCTGGGCCAGGGCGGCAGCGGCCTGGGC
>NZ_JAMZBD010000152.1:0-6601 GCF_024158685.1 Halomonas sp. 707D4
ACCTGCTGGCGCCGATGAACGCGGGCGTACGCTTGACCACCGGCGCCGAGCTCGACCGGCTGGAATCACCCGCCGACGAAGAGCAGCTCGAGGCGGCGGAGAAGGTCGCGCGCAGGATGTTTCCGCTCGGCGAGCGTCGTGAGCAGGCGGCGTGGAAGGGGGCTCGCCCTTGTTTGCCCGACATGAAGCCGATCATCGGGCCGGCGCCGCGCCACAAGGGGCTGTGGTTCGCCTTCGGCCATGGTCATCAGGGGTTCACCCTCGGCCCGGCCACCGGTGAGCTGCTGGCCAGCATGATGTTCGAGGAGTCCACCGCCATCGACATGGCGCCGTTCAGGGCGAACCGTTTCTAGCCTCTGTCGCTGGTACCGGCAGGGATGCTTTGCTAACCTTCACTGCATACCTTTCAAACGATCAATGATGTCACTTCGCGAGGTGGGATGATGGATGTCACGGCGAGCAACGCGGTCAGCCAGGCCCTCTACATGAATCAGGCGCAGACCGCTGAACAGGCACAGATGCAGCTCTTTCGCCAGGCGCTGGATCTTCAGGCCCAGCAGGTGACCGAGGTACTGGCCGGGGCCGATCTCCAGCCCCAGCCGGATCTGGCCCGTGAAGGCACGCTGGGTACGCAGATCAATACCTACGCCTGAAGCCTTTGCGTCAGTGATCGAGGAGCCGCCATGGGCGGCTCTTTTTTATGCCCGCTTCGAGCTCGTGACGGTACGAGCGTGGCACGCTTGTTGATGGAGCGTTACAATCCCGCCCACTTTCGAACGACGGGTTTCGAATTATCTTTTCGAGCTGTTTTTTTCGAACCATTTTCCGACTGCTCGGCCGGCGTCGCCTGCGCGACGTTGCACTGCTGGGTACACATCTCGATTGAGGCAAGATGAAAGAGACGCAATTGGCCCAGGAGGCGGGGCTTCGAAGGACCTTCGCCATCATTTCGCACCCGGATGCGGGCAAGACCACCATCACCGAGAAGATGCTGCTGTTCGGGAACGCCATCCAGATGGCGGGCTCGGTCAAGAGCAAGCGCAACGACCGCCACGCCACCTCTGACTGGATGAAGATGGAGCAGGAGCGCGGCATCTCGGTGACCACCTCGGTGATGCAGTTCCCCTATGGTGGACGCATCGTCAACCTGCTCGACACGCCCGGCCACGAGGACTTCTCGGAAGACACCTACCGCACGCTGACCGCCGTGGACTCCGCCTTGATGGTGATCGACGGCGCGAAAGGCGTCGAGGATCGCACCATCAAGCTGATGGAAGTGTGCCGGCTGCGTACCACGCCGATTCTGACCTTCGTCAACAAGATGGACCGTGACATCCGCGACCCCATCGAAGTGATGGACGAGGTCGAGACGGTGCTCAACATCCAGTGCGCACCGATGACCTGGCCGATCGGCATGGGGCGTCATTTCAAGGGGGTGTACCACCTCTACAACGACGAGATCCATCTCTATACCCAGGGCCAGGGCAGCCGGATTCCCGACGACAAACGCATTAAGGGGTTAGATAGCCCCGAGGTGGATGCGCTGCTCGGCGAGGACGAGGCCGAGGAGCTGCGCATGGAGATCGAGCTGGTGCGCGGGGCCTCCCACGCCTTCGATCTCGACGCCTACCGCCGCGGCGAGCTGACGCCGGTCTACTTCGGTACCGCCATGGGCAATTTCGGCGTGCGCGAGATGCTCGACGGCTTCGTCGAACACGCCCCGGCGCCCCAGCCGCGCGAAACCGATACCCGCGAAGTCACCGCGAGTGACGAGCGTTTCACCGGCTTCGTGTTCAAGATCCAGGCCAACATGGACCCGAACCACCGCGACCGCATCGCCTTTTTGCGCGTGTGTTCCGGCAAGTACGAGAAGAACATGAAGATGCGCCACGTGCGGATCAAGAAGGACGTCAAGATCGCAGACGCCCTGACCTTCATGGCCTCGGACCGCTCCCAGGTCGAGGAAGCCTGGCCCGGCGACATCATCGGCCTGCACAACCACGGCACGGTGCAGATCGGCGACACTTTCACCGTGGGCGAGGACATGCGCTTCACCGGCATCCCGCACTTCGCCCCGGAGCTGTTCAAGCGCGTGCGCCTGAAGGACCCGCTCAAGATGAAGGCGCTGCAGAAGGGCTTGCAGCAGCTCTCGGAAGAGGGCGCGACCCAGGTCTTCATGCCGATGGACAACAACGACCTGATCCTCGGCGCGGTGGGCACGCTGCAGTTCGACGTGGTCGCCCACCGGCTGAAGGAGGAGTACAAGGTCGACTGCATCTACGAAGGGGTGAACGTGCAGACCGCCCGGTGGGTCTACTGTGACGACGCCAAGATGCTCGAGGAGTTCAAGCGCAAGGCGAGCGGCAACCTGGCCATCGACGGCGGCGGCTACCTCACCTATATCGCCCCGACCCGGGTCAACCTGCAGATGACCCAGGAGCGCTGGCCGGACGTTCGCTTCCAGCCCACCCGGGAGCACTGAACCCGCCAGGTGTCGGGTGGCCGTCCCCGCTCGGGCAGGGCGGCCACTCGGATGCCCGCGGCGCTACGAGACGTCGCGAAGCTCCAGGGCGAGCTTCTCCGGGTCGAGGCGCTCGATCGGATAGGGGAGCGACTCGAGGGTCACCGGGTGCCCGCCGAGATGAAGCGGCTGGGGCGTCTCGAGCACCTTGGTGGCCACCACGGCGAGAAGCTCTATCTGCCCCTCGGCGGCGAAGGCGCTGCTGACCACCTCGCCCAGGTTCTTGCCTTGATCGTCGGTCAGAGTCTCACCGATGCTCGGCAGATCATCGCCGGTCATCACTGCCCGCGCCAGGCGCTTTTTCACCTGCCCGCGAAAGTGAGCCCTGGCCACCACTTCTTGGCCGGTGTAGCAGCCTTTCTTGAAGCTGATGCCGCCCAACGCCTCCCAGTTGATCATCTGGGGCAGGAAGTGGTCCTGCTGAGCGTCGGTGAGCCAGACGAGCCCGGCGCGAATGTCCGCCAACTGCCAAGCGTTGTCGAGCGCGGGATCGCTCGTTGTCCCGGCTTCGCGTTCACAGAACAGGTAGCGCTCCACGCCCGGCAGGCGCAGTACGCTATTGGCGTTGGCGTCGCTTGCGTGCAGGTAAGGATTGCCGGGCAGCGCGAGCCCGAGTGCCTCGGCGCGCGTCTTGGCTGCGGCAGGGCTGGCGCCGATCACCGCGCCTTCCATCACCTCAAGCTCGACGCGGTAGAAAGCGGCGAACTTGCCCAGGTGGGTGGCGAGGCCTTCGACGAGCGTGGCGCTCAGCAGCAGTCGGTAGTGGTCGTCGGCCACTTTCATCAGCTGGCCGTTGGCAATGATGCGACCCTTCGGCGTGCAGAAACAGGTCAGCGGCGCGAAGCGGCCATCGGCCAGGTTGACCTGGGCGCTGGTCTGACCCTGCAGGAACTTGTCGGCGCCCGCGCCCTTGATGTCCAGCGCGCTCAGGTGATCGAGACGGGTTTCGCCGCTCGGCAGGGGGGTAACGTCGGTTGCCATGAAAGCTCCACTATCGGTAGAAAGGCGTGCGCCTAGCGTAACACTGATACAGGAAAGTGCGGGTACCGGGGCGCGATTGCAAGGTATCGGCGCCGTGCTAGACTGGATTCTCTGTATCACTTTTGCATAGGTTCGGGGCCTTTGTCCTGTGCCTGGGTTTCGTTGGAAGAAGGAAGTGTCATGGCTTATCAATCCCTCGCGTTCAAGGGCGTGGAAAACGCCGATCAGGTCAACCGGATCACCACCGCACTGATGATGCTCGACGGTGTCGAAAGTGCTGAAGTGGGCCGGCACGGGGCCGAAGTGGAAGGGCGCGCGAGCCATCAGGCGCTGGTCAAGGCGGTGAAGGATCTAAAGCTGGGTATCGAGGTCTCATGATGCGCGCGCCCATCGTCATCGAAAGCCAGCGCAACCGGGCGTTTCGCCAGCGTATCGAGGTAGCCAATGTCGAGGCGCTGTACAGCGATGCGCCCGCCATGCTCGGTGGCGACGGGCAGGACCCGGACCCTCACGACCTTTTCGACATGGCGCTGGGCAGTTGCAAGGCGATCACCGTGCAGATGTACGCCAAGCGAAAGGGGTGGCCGCTTGACGGCCTTCGGGTGATCGTCGCCCGGGACGATAGCCGGGAGCGCGACGGTGTCTACCGCCTCGATGTTCAGCTCGAATTCGAGGGGGCGCTCGACGATGCCATGCGCCAGCGCCTGCTCGAGATCAGCGAACGCTGCCCCATCCAGCGGTTGATCACTCAGGTCGATATCATCATCGAGACGCACCTGAGTACCTAGACACTGCAAGACCACCGATTTACCCGACCAGGAGTCACGATGAGCAAAGAGTTCCGGCTAACGTCGAAGTTTCAGCCCGCGGGTGACCAGCCGACCGCCATCAAGGGCCTGGTCGACGGGCTCGAGTCGGGGCTCGCCCACCAGACGCTACTGGGCGTGACCGGCTCGGGCAAGACCTTCACCATGGCCAACATCGTGCAGAAGCTGCAGCGACCGACCATCGTGATGGCCCCCAACAAGACGCTCGCCGCCCAGCTCTACGGCGAGTTCAAGGCGTTCTTTCCCGACAACGCCGTCGAGTACTTCGTCTCCTACTACGACTACTACCAGCCCGAGGCCTACGTACCTTCATCGGACACCTTCATCGAGAAGGACGCCTCGATCAACGACCACATCGAGCAGATGCGCCTTTCGGCCACCAAGGCGCTGCTGGAGCGGCGCGATGCGCTGATCGTGGTGTCGGTGTCGGCGATCTACGGCCTGGGCGACCCGGATCAGTACCTGAAGATGCGCCTGCACTTCACCCGCGGCGAGCTGATCGACCAGCGCAAGTTCCTGCGCCGGCTGGCGGAGCTTCAGTACACCCGTAACGACATGGATTTTCGCCGGGGTACCTACCGGGTGCGCGGCGACGTGATCGACATCTTCCCGGCGGACTCCGACGAGGAGGCAGTACGCGTGGAGCTGTTCGACGACGAGATCGACTCCATTCGCCTGTTCGACCCGCTCACCGGCGATGTGCGTGGCGAAGTACCGCGCATGACCATCTACCCGAAATCCCACTACGTCACGCCGCGGGAGACGATTCTGGAGGCGATCGAGTCGATCAAGGGCGAGCTCAAGGAGCGCCTGGAGTGGCTTCGAAAGCACGAGCGGCTGGTAGAAGCCCAGCGCCTCGAGCAGCGCACGCTCTACGACATCGAGATGATGCTGGAACTGGGCTATTGCAACGGCATCGAGAACTACTCGCGCTATCTCTCCGGGCGTGATCCCGGCCAGGCGCCGCCGACCTTTTTTGACTACCTGCCGGACGATGCGCTGTTGTTCATCGACGAATCCCACGTCAGCGTTCCCCAGGTGGGCGGCATGTACAAGGGCGACCGTTCGCGCAAGGAGACCCTGGTAGAGTACGGCTTCCGCCTGCCCTCGGCACTCGATAACCGCCCCATGAAGTTCGAGGAGTGGGAGTCGATCTGCCCGCAGACCATCTTCGTGTCCGCAACGCCGGGCAACTACGAAGCCGAGCATGCGGGGCAAGTAGTCGAGCAGGTGGTACGTCCCACGGGGCTTCTCGACCCGGAAATCGAGGTGCGCCCGGCCAGCACCCAGGTCGACGACCTGCTGTCGGAGGTCAACAAGCGTACCGTCGTCGGCGAACGGGTGCTGGTCACCACGCTGACCAAGCGCATGGCGGAGGATCTCACCGAGTACCTGGACGATCATGACGTGCGCGTGCGCTACCTGCACTCGGACATCGATACCGTCGAGCGCGTCGAGATCATTCGCGACCTGCGCCTGGGCAAGTTCGACGTGCTGGTGGGGATCAACCTGCTGCGCGAGGGCCTCGACATTCCCGAAGTCTCGCTGGTGGCGATTCTCGATGCGGACAAGGAAGGGTTCCTGCGCGCCGAGCGCTCGTTGATCCAGACCATCGGCCGTGCCGCGCGTAACGCCCACGGCAAGGCGATCCTTTACGGCGACCGGGTGACGGATTCCATGCGCCGGGCGATCGACGAGACCGAGCGGCGTCGCGCCAAGCAGATGGCGCACAACGAAGAGCACGGCATCACCCCGACCACGGTGACGCGCTCGGTGGCGGACATTCTCGAGGCCGCCCCGGCGCCCGGTGCCAAGAAGACCAACGGCCGGCGCGGCAGCGATCGCAAGAAGCGCGCCGAGGCGGAATACGATATCGCCAGCATGGGACAGGAAGAGCTGGCGCAGGCGATCGGCAAGCTCGAGGATGCGATGTTCGAGGCGGCCCAGAACCTGGAGTTCGAGGAGGCGGCGCGCCTGCGCGACCAGCTCAACCAGATGAAAGAGAAACAGCTGGTGCTGGGGTAGGGCATGCCGGAAGGTCCCGAAATCCGCCGCGCGGCGGATCGCATCGAAAAGCAGGTGGGAGGCCGGGTGGTCGAACATGCCTGGTTCGCCTTCGAAGCGCTCCAGGCCGAGGCCGATTCTCTGATCGACGTGCGTATCGATGCCGTGGAGACGCGCGGCAAGGCGATGCTGATTCGCTTCGCCAACAATCGCGCGCTCTACTCCCACAACCAGCTTTACGGCGTCTGGAAATTGCACCCGGCCCACG
>NZ_JAMZBD010000153.1:0-6521 GCF_024158685.1 Halomonas sp. 707D4
GTATCCACCCGCTTGTAGCTGGGCGTGCCCAGGCGCTCGGTCAGCTCGGTGTAATAGGCGCTGGGGGTCTTGCCGGTGACCGCCATGATCTCGGCGGCCAGCAGGCACAACGCGATGCCGTCCTTGTCCGTCGACCACGGCTTGCCATCGCGGGTCAGAAGGCTTGCTCCGGCGCTCTCCTCACCGCCGAAACCGAGATACCCCTGGTGCAACCCTTCGACGAACCACTTGAAGCCGACCGGCACCTCATGAAGTTCGCGTTCGTGAGAGGCCACCACGCGGTCGATCATCGACGACGACACCAGGGTCTTGCCGATCTTGAGCGCGTTTTCGCCGCTAGCGGGCCAGTTCGGCCGATAGCTCAAGAGATAATCCACGCACACGGCCAGGAAGTGGTTGGGGTTCATCAGCCCGCCGGCATCGACGATGCCGTGGCGGTCGGCGTCCGGGTCGTTGCCGAAGGCGAGATCGAAACGGTCCTTGATCTCGAGCAGGTTCGCCATGGCTGCCGGGCTCGAGCAGTCCATGCGCGTCTTGCCGTCATGATCCGGCGGCATGAAGGCAAAGCTTTCGTCGATGGTGGTGTTGACCACCTCGAGCTCGAGCTCGAAGCGCTCGGCGATGGCCTGCCACACCGGCAAGGCCGTACCGCCCATCGGGTCCGCGCCCAGTTTGAGGCCCGCCCGCTCGATCGCCTCCATATCGACGACCCGCGAGAGGTTGCCCACGTAGAGCGCGGTGAAGTCGAATTCGCTGGCGTGAGCGAGCGCCTTTTCAAGCGATACGCGCGGCACGTCGTCGATGCGCGCGAGATACTCGTTGGCGCGTGCCTCGATCCAGCCAGTGGCATCGGTATCCGCCGGGCCACCGTGGTAGGGGTTGTACTTGATGCCGCCATCTTCCGGCGGATTGTGCGATGGCGTGATGATCAGGCCATCCGCGCGGGGCGCATTGGGATCGGCGTTATGCTGCAAGATGGCATGGCTGACCAGGGGCGTAGCGGTATAGCCCTGCCCTTTCTCGATCTTCACCGCGACATCGTTGGCGGCCAGCACCTGCAGCGCGCACTCCCAGGCCGGGCGAGACAGGGCGTGGGTATCCAGCCCCAGAAACAGCGGCCCCTGGTAGCCGGCATCAAGGCGGTAGTCCACCACCGCCTGGGTAATCGCCCAGATATGCGCGGCGTTGAAGGTGCGCTGGGTAGCGCGACCGCGATGCCCGGACGTACCGAACGCCACGCGCTCGGCAGCGATATCGGCATTGGGAACCTGTTCGTAAAATGATCTCGATAGGATTTCCAATCGCATTCGACTGTCCTGTTGGCTGAATATACCAGGCATATTACTATGTTTTTGACAAGAAAGCTCAGGAAAACACTTTAAAGCTATATAGAAGACCCACTCAAATCAGCTCTCTTTAAGAGATCATAGCTTCAAACTCTATAAGCCAATTTCAACTTACCTAAAAACCGAAAATAGCCTTTTCTTATAATAAAATCAATCATATAAAATATACATCAACAGCATTTTTAACCAACAAACACTTAAACAACTCCTTATGCTTTAAAATAAGTTATAAGAATGACGTTATCTATTAGCGTCATTATTTTGCAACCAAGATATTAAATCTTATCTTAAGTTTTATCTTAAATAAACAGAATTGTGAATCATCAAGTAATTACCAAGATTTTTACTACTGCTTCAGAATAAATGCAGTGAATTTTTTTTAGAAATCAAAGCAGCTGGACGCTGTTATGAGTTCAGAAGTAATCTTTTAAGTTAGATTGCAGCCGCTCCAGCAAGACGCAATGGAACGTTGGACGCGTCTCCTTCTTAACACTCTTCACTCGTCCGTTGGCTTAAAGGCGAATAAGGTTACATCTACCGTTGCCCGACACCCTCGCGATAATAGACAGCATTTAAAGTAAGCGGTTTGCAGCTCTTTGCCTCAACTCTCTTCTCAAATGACACTTTCCTTCTATTTGTCAACACCGTATGGATAAAGTACAGAAGCGTCTGCCAAATTTCCTCAATGCGCAAACCGTTTTTAAGTCCACGTATACGTCTTCGATGGCATCTCATTAGGGGCCGCTTATGCACCGTCTGTGGGCTGCCGTAGCATTGACTCAGTGTCGCGACCGATTATGTCTATTGCCGCCGACCCTCTCGAAGAGCGTGCATAGGCGTGGCGTGATAATAAAGCATCCGAACCATGGATAAATCATCAAACTCCGGAACCACACAATCGACACATTGAATTCAATAATAAATAATAATTGATATTTCAAGAAATACAAAATAAAAGTGAAATCATCAATTCGAATATTTACATAAAAATTTAGATGTTTATATAAAATACTTTATTAATTATCGATAATTAACCCACCATTTAAACTTTAGAAAACTTATCCCAAAATATTAATCTTAAATTCATAACAAAACCAGCCGAAGTAATTTATAAGCAGTTAGATATATAGAAAAAACCGGCCATAAAGGCCGGTTATTTAACAATCAAAATTACTTCATATGCATAGCTTAGAAGAAGTAGCGAGCACCTGTCAGCCAGTACACGTCATCAGTCAGATCACCGAGGTTAGTGTCACGGTTGACACGCGGTGCGTCTGCATCAGCTACTTCTACGAATACGTCGAAGTTGCTGGAAACGTTGTAGTAAGCACCGGTAGCCCAAGAACGGCTAGTTTCGGCATCGTCGCGCTCAACATTGTAGTAATCGATGTTGAAAGCCCAAGGACCAGTGGTGAAAGTACCACCGATGCCTACGCTATCATAACCGCCACGGCCGATCGCATCGTTGACAATGACGTCACCATTTTCACGACCTTCGTAGCCAAGACGAGCCGAGAAGTTGTCGGTGAAATCATAAGAGCCGACGAGGCCGTACAGCATTTCGTCGTTGCCGCCACCTTCTACTACGTCGTCAACGAAACCAAGACCGATGGTAACAGGGCCTTGCGCGTAACGAACACCACCTTGGGTAGCGATTTCGTTGCTTTCGTTGGCCTCAACACCTACGAGGCCACGCTTGCTGTAGTGCTTGGCTTGCAAGAAAGCAGTAAAGCCTTGCAGATCGGGCGTGTAGTAACCGATGGAATCGCCGCGAGACTGCTTGGCGTTACCAACAAATTCCAGGCCTTGATCGATGTAAACATCGAACGGCAGTGAAACGAACTGGTTGTAGAAGCTGTCGAAGTTACCAGCTTGGAAAGTACCGAATTGACGGCTTGTCAGACCAAGGTAAGACTGGCGAGTTTCGCGGAAGGCTTCGCCAGAGCGACGCTCGTCAGCGCGGAAACGCCATTCCAGACGACCGAACGCAGTCAGGTCACGAGAGATTTCCTGGCTCAGGCGGAAACCGAGACGAGAAAACACATCTACGAACTCAGGATCGTTGTTCAGCTCTTCGCCATCACCGTTGTACTCCGGGCCGCCACCGGCAATACCGAGAGCGATACGGCCGTACAGGTCAACCTTGGTGCCGTCTTCGTCGTAAACAGTGGCTGCTTGAGCGGCAGCAGAGGCGCCCAGAGCACCAATGATAGCAGTCGCTAAAAGTGTCTTTTTCATGATGTAGGTTCCTTAACTAGCTTACTGTTTCGATCGTTACTGCCGGGCTTTTCCGAAACCCCGCAGGTGGCTCATGGGTCATGCTCTTCTGTCATTCGCCGGTTTCTTGGCGATATGTGGCATGTCCTCAAATCAGCCTTGTTATAGTCCAATGCTCGCAAGCCAAACTCTATACTGGGATTCCGGGGAACGCAATAGAAAAAAACAGTGTTCTTTTATTATTCGCGAATTTTTATGGAACCCTGGAGGCCTTTTGCGAGTCTCAGCGCGCTTCGAACTTTTGCATCAACCCTTTTATTTTTTCTTCCATCGTCAACGGCGCCTTTGCGTCTTCGACCACCTGCCCTTCGTCTTTCGACCGAGACGGTTGGTCGTGCCCGGCCTGCTGGCGAACTTCGTTTCGCGCCGGCACGGGGGAATTGCCGGGCTTTTTGAAGGCAGGTTTGGCGGGCTCTTCGCCTACCTGCTCCTTGCGCCGTTCACTTGCATGAAGCGAGGCTTCCTTGTCGACGATACCCGCTGGCTGGCCATCCAGGTCGACGCGCTCGGCGCCTTCGCGCATGGATTTGACGTAGCGCGGCAGGTTGACGTAATTGGCCAGGGCGCGACGTATCAACTTGCCGGACCACGGCTCGCGCTGGGCCAGATCGATATGGATCCCTACCTTGAGCGGCTTGGTGTGGCCCTTGAAGAAAGCCTCTGGGTAGCGCTCGTACCACTGCTTCAAGAGCGCTTGGGGCGAAGGAGGTGTCTCGCCCCGTGTGGCAGCCTCGGGTACCGGGGCTGGCGCCTCTTCGGCGGGCGATGTGGCTGCCAAGGGGCGTTCGAGCACATGCGCTAGCTGCTCCTTCAGGCGGGCGTTCTCCCGGCGCAGTTGCTCGAGCTCTTGCTGGGTACCCGCGAGATGCGCTTCCAGTGATTCGATCAGGTTCAGTACGCTGGCGGCCATGGCGCCCTCCTTGGAGCTGACTAGTCGGCTATACGCTCGTAAACGACGAAATCGTACCGGGGCTGCCCCTCGCCGGGGCTACCCGCCACGCGCTGCACTTCTCGAAACGATGAAAGGGGAATTTCCGGAAAGGTGGTATCACCTTCGACCTCGACCTCCACCTCGGTCACGTAGAGACGCTGGGCGATGGATAGCGCCTGACGGTAGATCTCGCCGCCGCCCATCACCATGATCTCTTCCGCCGCCTCGATGGTGGCCTGCTGGTCGGCAAGCTCGAGCGCCTGCGAGAGGTCGTGGCAGACGCGAATGCCTTCGGCCATGAAGGCGTCGTCACGCGTGACGACGATGTTCAGGCGATTGGGCAAGGGCTTGCCGATCGAAGCAAACGTCTTGCGCCCCATCACCAGGGGCTTGGCCTGGGTCATGCGCTTGAAGAACTTGAGGTCCTCCGGCAGGTACCAGGGCAGCTTGCCTTCGACGCCGATCACGCCATTCTTCGCCATGGCGACGATCATCGCCACCGGCACCAGGGGCTCGTACAGGGAGCGCTGTGTCATACGGCCACCTGCGCCTTGATGTGGGGATGGGCTTCGTAGTCGTCGATACGAATGTCGTCGAAGGTGAAATCGAACAGCTCGCGCACTTCCGGGTTGAGCCACAGAGTGGGCGGGCTCAGCGGTGCGCGGACCAGCTGTTCCCTGGCCTGCTCGACATGGTTGCTGTAGAGGTGCGCATCCCCCAGGGTATGCACGAACTCACCGGGCTCGAGCCCGCACACCTGGGCCACCATGGCCGTCAGCAATGCGTAGCTTGCGATATTGAACGGAACGCCCAGGAAGATATCGGCGCTGCGCTGGTAGAGCTGGCAGGAAAGGCGCCCGTCGGCCACGTAGAACTGGAACAGGCAGTGGCACGGCGGCAGCTTCATTTCGTCCACCTGGGCCGGGTTCCAGGCCGAGACGATGAGCCGGCGCGACTGCGGGTTGGTGCGAATCTGCTCCAGCACCTGGGCGATCTGGTCGACGCTTTCGCCGCCTTTCGGGCTGGGCCAGCTGCGCCACTGGTAGCCGTAGACCGGGCCCAGGTCGCCGTTCTCGTCGGCCCACTCGTCCCAGATGCGCACCCCGTGCTCTTTGAGGTAGCCGATGTTGGTATCGCCCTTCAGAAACCACAAAAGCTCGTGAATGATCGAGCGCAGGTGCAGCTTCTTGGTGGTCAACAGCGGAAACCCGCGCGCCAGGTCGAAGCGCATCTGGTGGCCGAAGATCGAGCGCGTGCCCACGCCGGTACGATCATCGCGATCGACGCCCTGCTCCAGCACGGTGCGCATGAGGTCGAGATAGGGCTGTTCGAGCGCGGCGGTGGGAGCAGCTTGGGGCGAAGCGGCAGGCATCATGGCAGTCACAGGGTGTCCAGAGTCGAAAGTCGTTGAAGGCTGTATTCTAGGCGGCGCTGCCTCATGGATGCAACGCCGCCCGAAAACGCGCGATTCAAACGCGCTTGGCGTCGACCGGGTTGTTGCGCGACCACACCATGAAAGCCACGCCCAGCGCGATCATGGGAAGGGTCAACAGCATGCCCATGGTTACCCAGCCAAAGGCGATGAAGCCGATGTGCGCATCCGGCAGGCGCACGAACTCGACCAGAAAGCGAAACGCGCCGTAGCCGAGCAGGAACAGGCCCGACACGAAACCGCGCGCCCGGGGCTTGGCCGAGACCCACCAGAGAATGACGAAGAGCACCAGCCCCTCGAGCAGCGCCTCGTAAAGCGCCGAAGGGTGACGAGGCTCCGGCCCCATGCCGGGAAACGGCATCGCCCAGGGCAGCGAGGAGACGCGCCCGGGCAGCTCGTGGTTGATGAAGTTGCCGATGCGCCCGGCGCCAAGGCCGATCGGCACCAGCGGAGCGATGAAATCGGTCAGGGTGAAGAAGGCCAGCTTCTTGCGCCGCGCGAACAGCCACGCGGCCAGCAGCACGCCGATCAGCCC
>NZ_JAMZBD010000154.1:0-6510 GCF_024158685.1 Halomonas sp. 707D4
ATCAGGTTGCTCGCCCAGGCAGCGTCGAACAGCACGCCCATGGCTTCCGGCACGGTCAGGCTGGCGTTTTCGAGTGCGGCGCTGTCGAGCAGCAGGCTGGTGCCGAGGATGATCAGCGAGTACCAGGCCACGGCCAGCAGTACCGCGAGCATCAGCACCTTGCCGATCGCCTTGTAGGGCAGGTCGATCTCCTCGGCGGCCTGGGGGATGACGTCGAAGCCGACGAACAGAAACGGCACCATCACCAGCACCGCCATGATGCCGGCGGCCACGCCCGCCTCATTCGGGGCGAACAGCGGCGACATGTTGGCGGTGCTGCCCTCGAACAGGGCGCCGGTGATGAACATCACGCCCACCACCAGAATCAGCCCGGTCACCACCTTCTGCAGCAGGGCGGCGGTGGTCACGCCGAAGTAGTTGATCGCCATCATGGCGAGCGAGCCGCCCACGCCGACGGCCACCCAGGTGGCCTTCACTTCCCAGCCGGCGATGGTCCACAGATGGCCCACCGCGTAGTTTGGCGCGATGTACTCGACCACCGTCGGCAGCGCCACGGCCTCGAAGGCTACGACTCAAGTACCCCAGAATGATCGCCCAGGTGCACAGAAACGACGGCCAGTGGCCGAGCGCCCGGTAGCTGTAGACGTGCTCGCCGCCCACTTTCGGCATGGCGGAAGCGAGCTCGGCGTAGGTCAGGCCCACCAGCACGATGGCGAAGCCGCCGACGATGAAGGCGAGAATGGCGCCCAGGCTTCCGGCGGACTGGATGGCGGTGCCGGTCAGCACGATCCAGCCCCAGCCGATCATGGCCCCGAAGGCCAGTGCCAGCACGTCCCCGCGTGCCAGTACGCGAACAAGCTTGGCTTGTTCAGAAGTCGATGTACTCATGATGATGTTTTCCTGGGTCGTTGATTGTTGTGTGAGCTTGGCGGCATTGTTGTTGAAAATGGTTTTTGGAGACGGTTATTGAAGACGCTTGCTGGAGGCGCCGCCCGCTGCCTGTGGGCTGAACGCGCCTGTCTCTACACGCTAGCAGGGTCACGGCGCGGCGCGAATGGACCACTTTGCGGTTTGACTGGACCACTTTGCGCCTTTGTGCGATAACGCCCGGATTTGGCGATGAATGTGCCGCGAAGGGTCATGCGTTGAGAGGGCGTCGATGAGCCGGGAAGAGATGCTGGAGACGTTCGCGGCGCTCTACGCGCGCGAGCCCGAGCGGTTGAGCAAGCAGGTGCGTATCGAGCAGGCCCTGCGCCAGGCGGTGACACGCCACTGGGCGCCAGGCAGCCGCCTGCCGGCGCACCGGGCGCTGGCCGCGCGGATCGGCTGCGCCCGCCAGACCCTGGCGCTGGCCATCGATACCCTGCTCACCGAGGAGCTTTTGAGAACGAGCCACGGCCAGGGCACCTGGGTACGCCGCAGGGCCTCCGCGCCGAATCTTTCGCCACTTAACACACCGCTTTCGCGGCGCGCCCGCCAGGTGCTGCGCGCGCCGGGTTCGAGCGCGATCCAGAGCGGCGCCTTCATGCCCGGCATTCCGGATATCGCCCAGTTCCCCATGCGCCGCTGGCGCCAGCTCTACGGCAGCGTCACCGTGGCCCAGAACGCGCTGCTGCTCTCCTACTCCACCGGCGGCTACGGGCCGCTCAAGCGGGCGATACGCGATTTTCTCGCCCGCTGGCGCCATCTCGACTGCGACGTCGACCAGATCATCATTACCGACGGCACCCACAACGGCATCGAGCTGTGCGCCATGGCGCTCACCGACGTGGGCGACACGGTGGCGATGGAGTCCCCCTGCTACTGGGGCGCGCGCAACATCTTCACCGCTGCGGGGCTGAAGCTCGCCCTGCTGCCCTGGGACCCGGCCCGGGGCCACCGGCTTCCCGCCAAGCCGCCGCCGGTGGCGCTCGCCTACCTGACCGGCACCCACCACTACCCGCTGAGCGAGCCGGCCAGCGCCCACCACAAGGGGGAGCTGTGCGAGGCGCTGGCGCCGGGCTACGTGCTGGAGGACGACTACGAGTTCACCGAAGGCGATCACGAGGCGCTTCTGTTCGACCCCGCCTCGCCGCGCCATTTGCTGGTGGGCTCGTTTTCGAAGATGATGTTTCCCGGCCTGCGCCTGGGCTACCTGGTGGTGCCGCGCCATCTGGCTGAGCCGATGAACCGCCTGCGCAGCGAGCTCTTTCGAGAGGGCCGCATGCTCGATCAGGCAGCGCTCGCCCAGTTCATCTTCGACGGTGACCTGGACCACTGGTGCCGGCGCATCCAGCGCGATTATCTTGGCCGCCAGCAGGTGCTCCACGACCAGCTGGTGAGCCTGCCCGGCGTAAAGCGGGTCTCGCCGCCGAGCAGCACCATCAGCCTGTGCGTGGAGTTCGAGCCCGGTATCGACGACGTGGCCATCGCCCAGGCGCTGTTGAAAGAGCACCTGATCGTGCGGGCGTTGAGCCCGGTGTGCGCCGAGCACGACCACCGAACGGGGCTGGTGATGGGCGTGGGCATGCTCTCCGGGGAGACTCTCAACCGCGAGGTGCTGCGCCTTCGCCACTGCCTGGCGGCGCTTCTGCGCACGCCATGACGACAAGACGCGCCAAGCGCCAATGACCACAGGGGATGACTCATGTTTCAACGCGCCGATACGACGCGCGGCCCGACGCGCCTGCTGCGCCACCTGGGAGCGCTACTGGCGCTCTCGCTGCTGACCGGCTGCGCCACCTTCGCGCCCAACCCGCCGCAGGACCAGAGCAACGTCTGCGAGATCTTTCGTGAACAGCCGAGTTGGTACGACTACGCCCGGGATTCCCACCAGCAGTGGGGCACGCCGATCGCAACGCAGATGTCGTTCATCCAGCAGGAGTCGTCGTTCAGAAGCCACGTGCGTCCGGACCGCAAGTACTACCTGGGCTTCATTCCCGGCCCCCGGCCCTCCTCGGCCAAGGGCTACGCCCAGGCCCAGGACCCGGTGTGGGGCGAGTACCGCGATCAGGCGGGGAGCCTGTTCGCCCGGCGCACCCACATGAAGCACGCCACCGACTTCATCGGCTGGTACAACGCCCGCACCCGGGCCCAGACCGGCATCGCGCTGAACAACCCCGAGCACCTCTACTACGCCTACCACGAAGGCGCCGGCGGCTATCAGCGCGGCACCTACCGCCAGAAGCCCCACGTGCTGCGCGCCGGGCGCGAGGTGGCGTCACGCGCCGGACGCTATCAGACCCAGCTCAACGCCTGCGAAGCCGAGTTCCAGTGCCGCAAGTTCTATCAGGTATGGCCTTTCTGCCGTTAAGGATTGTCGATGAGTTTTTTGATAGGTAGCGCCTTCGTCGGCGTGGTGTTTTTCACCTCGCTGCTGTCCGGCGTGTTCGGCATGGCCGGCGGGCTGGTGCTGCTCTGGTTTCTGCTGCTGGTGTTCCCGGCGGCCTCGGCCATGGCGGTGCACGGGGTGATCCAGCTCACCGCCAACGCCTCGCGCGCCTGGCTCTCCCGGCGTTTCATCCACTGGCGGGTGGTGGCGCTGATGGCGACGGGCGTGGTCGGGGCGGCGGGGCTTCTGCTGCTGTTTCGCTACAGCCCCGACGCCGCCACGGTGTCGATTCTGATCGGCCTGATGCCGATTCTGGTGTGGATGCCCAAGCGCTGGTTCCATCTCGACGCCAGCCGGGCGAGCCACGCGATCACCTGCGGGCTGGCCTCCGGGGGCCTGACCATCGCCGCCGGGGTCTCCGGCCCCTTGATCGACATCTTCTTCGTGCGCTCGCGGATGGACCGCCGCCAGGTGGTGGCGACCAAGGCGATGATCCAGGTGATCGCCCACAGCATCAAGATCCTGTTCTATCTCGGCGCAGCGCTGTCGCTGGGCGCCGCCGAGTGGGGCATCGTCGCGCTGGCCGCGCCCTTCGCCCTGGCGGGCACCCAGGTGGGCACGCGTATCCTGCACCGGCTGACCGATGCCAACTTCCGCGCCTGGACGCGCTGGATCGTCACCGCCATCGGCGTGTTCTACCTGATCCAGGGCATCACCCTGCTGGCGGGCTGACGTCGCTCTGCGCGATTGACAGGGTCATTGACGCAGGCTATCGTCTCGATGAATGTAAATGAGAAACATTTTTACCTTTGCCGAGCCGGCCGCAGGAGAATCGACATGACACGGTGGCGTGCCTCCCAGGAACAGCGTCAGCTGCGCCAGAAAATGATCTTCCTGCGGACCTCCTTCGAGGCCATGCAGCACGCCATCGCCCCGCGCCTGGCGGACCCGCTGCCCTGCTGGCTGGATACCGGCACCCTTGCGATGCTCGCCCGCGAGCTGACCAGCGCCTGCCGCGAGGCGCAGGCGAGCCTGGCACCGCCTTCGCGCACCCCGCTTTGCCTGGCCGCGAACCAGTGTCAGCTGCTGCTCAAGCAGTGCCCGGGCGTGCTCAGCAGCGCCGTGTGCCACCGCCAGCTCGGCGACATCGTGAACGCGCTGAACGAGGCGCTCGTGCACTCCGCGGCCCCCGCGCCCGCCCGGCGCTGGTTCTGGTCGTCTTGATTCGGGCACGGCGCGCACTGGTATGATAGCCGCCCACTCGGCGCCGCCGCTTACCTAAACGACCTACAAGGCCAAGCATGACTCCCGCCAACTCCCCGAATCCGCCCCGCCCGTGGTACCGCACGGTGCCGGACCCGATGGTCCTGATCTTCTTGATCCTGGTGGCCACCTATCTTCTGACCTTCGTGATCCCCGCCGGCGAGTTCGAGCGCATCACCGAGAACGGACGCACCGTGGTGGTGCCGGGCTCGTTTCACTACCTGAGCGACGTGGCGACCATCGCGCCCTTCGATATCTTCGTCGCCATTCCCCAGGGGCTGATCAACGCCTCCCAGTACCTGTTCATCGTGTTCATCGCCGGCGGGCTCTTCCATGTCCTGCAGAAGACCGGGGCGCTGGAGAACGCCATTGGCGTGGCGGTGAACAAGGTGGGCGTGCGCCGGCGCAACCTGATCATCACCGTGGGCACCTTCATCTACGGCTTCTTCGGCGTGGCCGTGGGCTACGAGAACAACATCGCCCTGGTGCCGATCGCGGTGCTGATCGCCAGCGCCATCGGCTGCTCTAGCCTGGTGGGCACCACCATGGCGGTGGGCGGCATCGGCGTGGGCTTCGCGCTCTCGCCGATCAACCCCTACACCGTGGGCGTGGCCCAGGGCATCGCGGAGCTGCCGACCTTTTCCGGCGCCTGGCTGCGCACGCTGCTACTGGTGGCATCGCTTGCCTTGCTTGCGCTCTACATCTGCAAGCGCGTGGTGCCCATGCCGTTCAAGGAGGCCGCCAACGCCGAGGGCATGAGCCGCCCGCTGCACGAGTACTCGCTCACCCGGCGCAACGTGGCCACGCTCGTCGCCTTCGTGCTGGGGCTTGCGGTGATGCTCTACGGGGTGTTCACCCGGGGCTGGTACATCAACGAGATCGCCGCGATGTTTCTGGTGATGGCGATCGTGATCGCCGCGCTCAACGGGCTCTCGCCCAACGCCTTCGTGGCGCGCATGATCGAAGGTGCCTCCAGCGTCACGGCGGGTGCCATGGTCATCGGCCTTGCCGCCTCGATCCAGGTCATCCTCGCCGAGGCGTCGATCATCGACACCATCGTCAATGGCCTGAGCGGGCTGCTCGACGGCGTGCCCGCCGGGCTGACCGCGATACTTGCGAGCGTGCTGCAGGGCGTGATCAACCTGTTCATCCCCTCCGGCTCCGGCCAGGCGCTGGTCACCATGCCGATCCTGATTCCGCTGGCGGATCTGGTCGGCATCAGCCGCCAACTGATGATCACCGCCTTTCAGGTCGGCGACGGGTTGACCAACCTGATCATCCCCACCTCTGGCGGGATGCTGGCGATGATCGCGCTGGGCCGGGTGAGCTACGAGCAGTGGCTCAAGGCCATCCTGCCGTTCATGGGGCTGGTGTATCTTCTGAGCTTCGCCGGGCTGGTGCTGGGCCAGGCCGTCGGCTACTGACGACCCTGCGCGAATCGCCGAGCAGCCAGAGCACAGGCTGCGCGGCGATTCGCGGGCTATGCTGGGTGGGGCAAGGCGCCACTGGAAACCAGTAGTAAACTGGTCTATTGTTTGCCGTGTCACTTCACTCAGCAAGAAGGAGTTTGCCGAATGGCTCATGAAACGCTTCTCGAACCGATCACGCTCGGCGATTTGACGCTGCCCAACCGGGTGATCATGGCGCCGCTGACCCGGGCGCGCACCCCGGACAGCGTGCCCGGCGAGCTGCAGCAGGCCTACTACGGCCAGCGCGCCAGCGCCGGGTTGATCATCAGTGAGGCGACCAACATCTCGCCCACCGCCCGCGGCTACGTCTACACGCCGGGGATCTGGACCGACGCGCAAGAGGCCGGCTGGAAGAAGGTGGTCGACGCCGTGCACGCCAAGGGCGGGCGCATCGCGCTACAGCTCTGGCACGTCGGGCGCGTTTCTCACGAGATGGTGCAGCCGGACGGCCAACAACCGGTCGCCCCC
>NZ_JAMZBD010000155.1:0-6508 GCF_024158685.1 Halomonas sp. 707D4
ACCCTCGACTGGACGCCCATGGAGCAGGCCCAGGTCGGCCAGTTCCTCGGCGCGGCGATCATCGGCGGCCCCGAGACGGTCAAGGCCGAGCTCGAAGCGTTCCAGGCCCGGACCGGCGCCGACGAGCTGATGCTCAACAGCGACTTCTACAGCCAGGAGGATCGTTTGAGAAGCTACGAGATCGTCGCCAGCGTGACAGGGAGACAGTGAGCCATGTCATCACTCGCCTTCACGCCGATGACCCGCGCCGACTTCACGCTTTTCTGGCCGGATTTCAAGGCCATCGTAGAGGCGCGCGAGACCTACGCCATCGACCCGGAGATCGATTTCGAAAGCGCCTACGCCCTGTGGTGCCTGGCGCCCAGGGCGACCTTCGCCGTCAAGGATCAGGAAGGTACGCTCTTGGGCGCCTACTACGTGAAGGCCAATGCCCAGGGGCCGGGCGGGCACGTCTGTAACTGCGGCTACATGGTCAACGCGACCGCCCGCGGCAAGGGCGTGGCCCGGGCGATGTGCGAGCACTCCCAGCGCATCGCCCGCGAGCTCGATTTCAAGGCCATGCAGTTCAACGCCGTCGTCGCCACCAATACCGTGGCGCTCGCGCTCTGGCAGCGGCTGGGGTTCGCGATCGTCGGCACCGTGCCGGCGGCTTTTCATCACGCACGTCATGGCCTGGTCGATATCCACGTGATGCACAAGGCGCTTTGATCTCGCCCAGGCATGCAAAAGAGGGTGAAATGAGGTATTTTTTCTGGCCCCGATAACCGTGGGTGTTGCCGAGCTCCCGCCTTGTTGATGACGGCCGACTATGTTTCACACCGGGTTGTTCGCGCACCTTTCGCTGCGCTCACGCTTCACCATCCTGATCGCCACGCTGGTATTCGCCACCACGCTGCTGCTGGGCTGGGTCGCCTCGCGCGAGTCCGCCGAACAGATGCAGGACGAGATCGGAAGCTCGGCGGCGGAAGCCGCCTACCAGATGACCGACAAGCTCAACCGCAGCATGAATGCACGTATCAAGGAGGTGAAGCTCCTTCTCGCCATCCAGGCGCTCGACAGCGACGCCAGCAACGATGTCCTGCAGCGTCAGATGGAGCGGCTGCAGGATACCTACAGCGTGGTCTCCTGGATCGGCCTGACCGATGAAGAAGGCGTCGTCGTGGCAGCGACCGACAGCATTCTCGAAGGTGTTTCCATCGCCCAGCGCCCGGTATACACCGAAGGCAGACGAGGCTTCTGGGTCGGCGATGTCCACGAAGCCGTGCTGCTCGCGAGCCTTTTGCCAAACCCCAGCGGCGAAGCGCTCAAGTTCGTGGATATCGCCACGCCCGTCCACGACAGCGCAGGTCGCTTCCGGGGCGTGCTGGCGGTTCACCTGAGCTGGCAGTGGGCGGAGTACATCCAGCGCTCGATGATGGTTCCCGACCAAGGCGGCATGGACATGCTGCTGCTCGCGGCCGACAACACGGTACTGCTGGGACCCCAGGAGCTGCTCGGCAAGCCACTCGATACGCTGCGCCACGTTCCGCGTGCCGGCAACACCCGTCCGCGCTGGGCGGTGGAGACCTGGCCCGACGGCCAGCGCTACGTGACCGGCTACGCGCGCAGCAACGGCTTCGAGGAGTTCAACGGCCTGGGCTGGCTGGCGATCAGCCGCCAGCCCGTCGATACCGCCTTCGCCGCGGTCGAGCGCCTGCAGGCGGCGATCATGAGCATCGGCTTGCTGCTGTCGCTGGTGTTCGCCCTGCTGGGCTGGCGCATGGCCTCCGGCATGGTGGCGCCGCTGCGTCGTCTGGCGAAGGCGGCAGATCGCATTCAGGATGGCCACGGCGCCGACGTCATTCCGCTGGAGAGCGGCGCCCCTGAGCTCAAGCGGCTGTCGGTGTCGATGCGCAACATGGTGATGCGGCTCGTGGACCAGCACCAGACGATCCGTCGCCTCGAGGATCTGGCCAACACCGACCCGCTGACCGGGCTGCCCAATCGCGCCTTTCTCAACCAGTATCTGCAGCTCGCCGTTCCCGAAGCCCAGCGCAACGGCCAGAGCATGATCGTGTTCTTCATCGACCTGGACGGCTTCAAGCAGGTCAACGACGTGCAGGGCCACCACGCTGGCGACCTGGTGCTGATCGAGATCACCCAGCGCCTCAAGAACGCCCTGCGCAGCGGCGACATCGTCGCTCGGCTCGGCGGCGACGAGTTCGTCATGGTGCTGAAAGCGCGACCGGACAGCCTGGAATCACTCACCCACGAGGTGAGTCGACGGCTGCTGGCCGCCATCGAAGCACCGATCGTTCTGCCCGACGAGCAGATCGCCACAGTGGGTGGCAGCCTCGGTGCGGCGTGGTGGCCCCAGCATGGCCAGCATATCGAGACCGTGCTGCAACTCGCCGACGCCGCGCTCTATCAGGCCAAGAGGCGCGGCAAGCATCAACTGGTGATCCACACCGCCACGCCCTGAGTCACGCCTTCCATCAGGCCTTGAAACAGCGCGTGAGCATCGCTTCGGCGGCGCTGCTGCCCAGCGCCTCGAGGCGCTCGATGTTGCGTTCGGGAATGACCGAGGTATCGCCGTAGAAGTCGATCGCCCGCTCCACGCTCTCCTCGCGCAGCACGTGCACCATCGCGTAGGGCGAGCGGTTGGTGAAGTTGGAGGCCTCCTCCGGCGCGGCGCCCTCGAAGCAGTAGTCGGGGTGAAAGCTCGCCAGCTGAAAGACGCCTTCGTAGCCCAGCCGCTCGACCAGCTCCTCGGCCAGTGCCAGAAAGTCCAGGTAGTGCTCGAAGCTTCGAAACAGCGTCGGCATGACCAGAAGCGACGTTTCGATCTCGGGATGATCGGTGAGCCACGCGAGCTCGGCGGCGAGCTCCTCGAGCGCCACGTCGAACTTCTTCGAACGCACCACCTGCACTCTTACCCGGTCGCGCTCGAGCTCGCGCCGGGCGAAGGGGCAGATATCCTCCGCCACGATGAAGTCCTGCACCCAAGCCAGGGTATGCCTGATCACGTCGTCGTCGGTAAGCGCCATGTCGTCCTCCTGTGATTGCCCGTTCGATGGATGCGGGCAAGCCTACGTGTGCTTTTGGTAGTGCGCCAGCGCCACGTCGAAGGATTTACGCACGTGATCGTCCATCAGCGCCCGCGCAGCACCGACGTCGCGGCGCAGGGCCAGCTCGACCAGCGCCTGATGCTGGTCGTCCAGTGTCTGGCGAATCCGGGGCGGGTTGGGCCCTAGTCGACGATAACGGTCGAACTGGTCGTGCAACTGCTCGATGAAGCGAATCAGCCACACCGAGCCACAGGGCGCCACCAGCGTACGGTGGAACTGGGTATGCAGCTGTTCCCAGGTATCGCCCTTGTCCTCGCTCTTGTCGGCCCGCTTCAACCGATGCGCAGCGGCGAGCAGCTCCGCCTCCCACTGGGCATCGCCGCGCTCCAGCGCTCGCTCAAAAGCCATCCCCTCGAGCTCGAGGCGCAGGCGAGCGATATCCTCGAGCTCCTCCTGGCTGAGTCCTGGCACGCTGAAGCCGCGCTGATTCTCCTGCACCAGCAGGCCGTAGGCGGCGAGCTTGTTGAGCGCCTCGCGCAGCGGGCTCAGCCCCACCTGATAACGCTCTTTCAAGGCGTTGATGGCGAGCTTTTCACCGGCGGTGAAACGCCCGCGAACCAGGTCCTTGCGCAGCGTTTCGTAGATCCGGCTCGAGGAGGTTTCGCTGCGCGTGTCGCGTGCGTTGCTCATGGGGGCATCCTTGGTAGTGGGTGGCGATGTAGCGACTGATGCTCGAAGGACGGGTTCTTATTCTTCCGCAAGAATAATCGATTTTTTTATAAAAAATATGATAAAAAGTTCTTTCATGCGATCGACCCCTCCCTTGATCGACTCACTTCTTCAATCGTCACCGCACAGGCGATGACAGCGAGCGATACGTTTATGAAGCTACCGGCACTGTTCTGGGCCTTTTTCCGCGTCGGCATTTTCGGGTTCGGCGGCGGGCCATCGATGATTCCTCTGGTGCATGCCGAGGTCGTCAAGCGCCACCAATGGCTGACCGATGAGGAGTTCGCCGACATCCTGGCGATCGGCAATACGCTGCCGGGGCCGATCGCCACCAAGATGCCGGGGTATATCGGCTACCGCGTGGGCGGCGTCGCCGGCTGCGCGGTGGCGGTGTTCGCGATCTCGGTGCCGATGATCGTCGCGATGATCGCCATGCTCGGCGTGTTCAGCCGCTACCGCGACGTCGCCTGGATCAACGGCATGAGCCACGCCGTGATTCCCGTGGTCATGGTGATGATGGGCCAACTCACCTGGGATTTCCTGGAAAAGTCCAAGGCTTCGCTCGGCTGGATCGCCAGCCTGCTCATCGCCGCCGTCTCCGGTGCGCTGATCTACTGGCTCGGGGTGCACCCGGGCATCATCATTGGCGCAATCCTGATCGCCGCCCTTCTCAAGCCCCGGCGCAAGCCGAAGACCCCGTCCACGGAGGAGTCGGCATGATCTACTGGCAGCTGTTCCTGGCCTTCTTCATTCCCAACATCATCGGCTACGGCGGGGGCCCGGCCATCATACCGCTACTGGAAGCGGAAGTGGTCGGCCGCTACGGCTGGATGACCTCCCAGGGCTTCGCCGAGACCCTGGCGCTGGGCAACGCGCTGCCGAGTCCGATCGCCACCAAGATGGCCGGCTACATCGGCTACGAGGTCGCCGGGGTCGCCGGCGCCGTGATCGCCGTGTTGGCGACGGTCGTGCCGTCGCTCTTGCTGATGCTCTGCGCGCTGGGTCTTCTGTACCGCCATCGTGAATCCCCCCAGGTGAAACGCATGAGCCAGTGGGTGCGCCCGGTGATCGCCATCATGATGGCCTGGCTGACGCTCGGCTTCTTCATGGAGGGCATGGGCAGCGCCGGCCTCGTTCACACCCTGATCATCGGTATCGCCGCCACCGCGGCGCTGGTCTGGCTCAACATCCACCCGGCCTTCGTGGTCATGGGAGCGCTCGTCTACGGCGCCCTTCTGCTCGGCTGATCTTCGCCGGACTCCCGCCGGAGGATGGCGTGGCAGGGCCCGGCCAAACGATGCATCATGGCGTTCCTTGCCGTTCAGGTTGGCCTTTTTATGGCATCACTCTCCTTTCTCGCCCTGAAAGACTTCGTCGGCGTCTTTCGCTACAGCCGCCGCGCCCTGGCGCTGGTCTGGGACACCTCGCGCGCGATGATGCTGGGGCTGGCGCTGTGCACCCTGGTGGCGGGGGTGCTGCCGGCGCTGGCCGCCTGGGTGGGGCAGCTCATCGTCGATGGCGTGATCGAGGCCATGCAGGCTTTTGAAGAGGCCGAGGCGCCGGTGCTGGCGGTGATTCTGGCCCCGGTACTGCAGCTGGTGGCGCTGGAGGCGCTGATCGTCGGGCTGATCGCCCTGGCCCAGCGCGGGCTGTCTGCCCAGCAATCCCTGCTGCGGGCGATGCTGGGCCAGCGGGTGAACGTCATGATTCTCGAAAAGGCCGGTACGCTGTCGCTTTCCCAGTTCGAGGATGCAGAACTCTACGACAAGCTCACCCGGGCCCGGCGGGAAGCGTCCACTCGACCGCTTTCCCTGGTGACCAAGACCTTCGGGCTGATCCAGAGCGCGATCTCTCTTGCCAGTTTCAGCGTGCTGCTGGTGCAGTTCTCTCCCTGGGCGCTATTGATCCTGGCCCTGGGGGCGGTGCCGGTGTTCGTCTCCGAGGCGAAGTTCTCCGGCGACGCCTTTCGACTGTTCAGCCGCCGCTCGCCGGAAACCCGCATGCAGAGTTACCTGGAAACCGTGCTCGCCCGGGAGGACAGCATCAAGGAGGTCAAGCTCTTCGGCCTGGAGGGGCTTTTTCTCACCCGCTACCGGGCCATCTTCGAGCGGCTTTTCGGCGAGGACCGGCGCCTTACCCTGCGCCGCGAAGGCTGGGGGTTCGCGCTGGGACTTCTGGGCACCCTGACCTTCTACCTGGCCTACGCCTGGGTCGTGCTCGAGGCGGTGGTGGGCTCGATCACCCTGGGCCAGATGACGATGTACCTGATGGCGTTCAAGCAGGGCCAGGCGGCGCTGTCCGCCATTCTCACCGCGGTCAGCGGCATGTACGAGGACAACCTCTACCTGTCCAATCTCTACGACTACCTGGAGCATCCCACCGAGCGCGAGCGCGGCGTCCTCACCCAAGGGGTCTCGCCGGGGGACGGGCTGCGCTTCGAGAACGTGAGCTTCGCCTACCCTGGCGCTCCGGCGGCCTTGAGCGACATTTCGCTTCACCTGGCGCCAGGGCAAAGCCTGGCCCTGGTCGGGGAAAACGGCTCGGGCAAGACCACCTTGATCAAGCTGTTGACCAGGCTCTACTTCCCTACCGAAGGCCGTATCCTGCTCGACGGCAGTGACCTGCGCGACTGGGACGCCCAGACCCTGCGCCGGCGCGTGGGCGTCATCTTCCAGGATTTCGTGCGCTATCAGCTGCCCGTCGGCGAGAACCTCGGCGTGGGCGATACCCAG
>NZ_JAMZBD010000156.1:0-6494 GCF_024158685.1 Halomonas sp. 707D4
GCCCGAGGCGGTGAAAAAGGGCCTGCCCGAGCGCGACGCGCTGATCGACACCTACTGCCAGACGCTTAGAAACCTCGCCGCCTGCGGCATCGACATCGTCTGCTACAACTTCATGCCGATCCTCGACTGGACGCGCACCGATCTCACCTATTTGCTGCCGGACGGCGCCCGGGCGCTGCGCTTCGATCAGACCGCCTTCGCCGCCTTCGATCTCTACCTGCTGGAGCGCCCCGGGGCGCTGGCGGAGTACTCCGAGGCCGACCAGCGCGAGGCTCGGCGGTATCTCGAGTCACTCGACGAGGCGGGCCGCGCAAAGCTGATCGACACGCTGATCGCGGGGCTTCCCGGCGCCGAGGAGCACTACACCCTGGCGCAGTTTCGCGAGGCCCTGGCGGGTTATACCGATATCGACGCGCAGGCGCTGCGCGAGAACCTGGCCTATTTTCTGCGCCGCGTCGTGCCGGTGGCCGAGGCGCTCGGTCTTCGCCTGGCGATCCACCCGGACGACCCGCCGCGCCCGCTTCTTGGTCTGCCACGGGTGGTCTCGACCCGGGCCGATGCCCAGTGGGTGATCGACTGCGCGCCGAGCCCGGCCAACGGCCTTACCTTCTGTACCGGCTCTTACGGGGTGCGCGAGGACAACGATCTGGTGGCCATGGCGCGCCACTTCGCCCCGCACATTCATTTTGCGCACCTGCGCTCGACACAGCGCGAAGCCGATCCGCGCTCGTTCCACGAGGCGCCGCATCTGGCCGGCGACGTCGACATGGTCGGCGTCATCCAGGCGCTGGTGGTGGAGGAGCGCCGCCGCGAGCGCGAGGGCGGCGCGCGGCTGCCCATCCGCCCGGACCACGGCCACCACATGCTCGACGATCACGCCCGGGCCACCGCCCCGGGCTACCCGCTCTACGGGCGGTTGCGGGGCTTGGCCGAACTGCGCGGCGTAGAAATGGCGGTACGAACGCTGACGTGAGTCCGAGCCAGGCCCACGTAAAAGCGCCCCGCCCGAGGTCATCGAGCGGGGCGCTTTTGCAGGTGGGGCTGGATCGGACGGGCTAGACCTGCGCCGTGCGGCGCAGACGAGCGATGACCTCCGCCAGCTCATCGGCATGGCGGATCTCGATGGCGCCTTGCGGGGTGCGCTCGTCTTCCGGGAAGTGATTGAGGTGAATCACCTGCATGCCGGCGGCAAGGCCCGCCTCGACCCCCACGGCGGCATCGTCGATGACGATGCAGCTGGCCGGTTCGTGGCCCATGGCGGCGGCGGCCTTCAGGTAGAGCGCCGGGTCCGGCTTCCAGACGTTCAAGGTATAGGCGCTGAACAGCCGGCCTTCGAAGTGATGCGCCAGGCCCGTGCTCTCCAGCGCGCAGCGGATCTTGCGCTCCGGGCCGTTGGAGACCACCGCCTTGGGGTGCGCGGCGAGGGCGTCGAGTGCCGCCGGCATGCCGGCGATCGGGCAGAGCTCGGCGCGCATGCGGGTTTCCATGCGGGCGCGCATGCCGGCCTCCAGCGCCTCGAACCGCGCCGGCGTCAAGGGCGTGAAGCGCTCTTCCAGGGTCGTGACGATGGTTTGAAAGCGCACACCACGAAACTCCTCCATGTACTGCTCGGCAGAGAAGGGCAGCCCGAACTCGGGCAGAAGCTCGCCCATCACCTCGGCCAGCAGGATTTCACTATCGACCAGCGTGCCGTCGGAGTCGAACAGCAGGCAGATGTCGCTCATGCGAGTACCTCGGCGTTGACCGGGCTGATCGGCGCTTCGCCGGTCAGCGCCAGGCGCAGGTTGTCTACCGCGCGCTGGGCCATGGCAGTGCGCGTCTCGTGCGTGGCGGAGCCGATGTGGGGCAGGGCGACGACGTTGGCCATGCCGGGCAGCGGCGAGGTATCGGCCAGCGGCTCGCGCTCGAAGACGTCGAGCCCCGCGCCCTGGATGACGCCACGCTCCAGCGCATCGATCAGCGCGGCCTCGTCGATCACCTTGCCGCGGGCGATGTTGACCAGAATCGCCGAAGATTTCATCCGGGCAAGCTCATCCGCGCCGATCAGCTTTTCGGTCTCCGGCGTCAAGGGTACGGTGACGCAGACGAAGTCGGACTCGGCGAGCAGTTGATCGAGTTCGCGCCGCGTGGCCCCCAGCTCCTTTTCCACGTCCGGCTTGGGCGAGGCGTTGGAGTAGAGCACCTTCATGTTGAACCCCAGCGCCCCGCGCCGAGCCACGGCCTGGCCGATGCGCCCGAAGCCCACCATCCCTAAGGTCTTGCCGTGCACGTCGCTGCCGTAGCGCTCGGTGCCCACGCCGGCTTCCCAGGCGCCGGCCTTGACCCAGGTGGCCAGCTCGACGACGCGCCGGGCGGTCGTCATGATCAGCGCAAAGCCCGTGTCGGCGGTGGTTTCGGTCAGCACGTCCGGCGTGTTGCACAACAAAATCCCGCGCTTGGTCAGCTCGTCGACGGGGACGGTGTCGTAGCCCACCGAGACCAGTGCGATCACTTCGAGCGCCGGCGCGGCGTCGAGAAATTCGGGGGTGATCGGCATGCTCGCGCCGATGATGCCGTGCACGTCTTCCAAGGCGCTGCGCACTTCCGGATTCGTGGGGTCGAAGGAGCGCAGGGGCGCGCAAACCTCGAAATGCTCTGCAAGATGCGCAAGCTGTGCGTCGTTGAGCCGTCCTTGGACGATGATGCGTTTTTTCATGCCGTCTCCTGTCTGCTTGTAGTGTTGGATCAGCCTTTTCGATCAGCCGTTCTCGAGCGCGTCGAGCCGCGCTCTCGTCGGCAGTCCCTCCATGTCGCCGATCACCTGGACCGCCTCGGCGCCGACCAGGTTGCCGCGCGCCAGCGCCTCGCGGGGCGAGCGCCCCTCCAGCAGGGCGCTCACGCAGCCCACGGCGAAGCCGTCACCGGCACCGACGGTATCGACCACGTTGGCCACCGGCCGACCGGCGACCTCGAAACTCTCCAATGTAGCGCCTAAACGCCCGCGATAGTAGCTGCCCTGGGGACCGAGCTTGATGATCACCGCACGGGCACCGCGCGCGAGGTAGGCGTCCGCGATGGCTTCCGGCGTCTTCTCACCGGTGAGCAGTTGCCCTTCGGCGAGCCCCGGCAGCACCCAGTCTGCAAGGCTTGCAAGCTCATTGAGGGTATCACGCATGACGGCTTCGCTTTCCCACAGCGAAGGACGCAGGTTGGGATCGAAGGAAATGGTCGCTCCCGCTGCGCGGGCGCGCTGCATCAGCTCCCGGGTCAGCGCCAGGGCGCTTTTCGAGAGCGCCGGGGTGATGCCGGTGGCGTGGAGGTGATCGAGCGCGGAGAAGTCGATCGCCTCGGCGTCCGCCGGGCAGAGGTGGCTCGCCGCACTGCCGCGGCGAAAGTACTCCACGCGCGGATCGGCGCCGTGCTCGGCGCGCTCCTTGAACATCAGCCCCGTGGGGTGCGCCGGGTCGGTCTGGATGTAGCGGTCGTCGATGCCCTCGCCGGTGAGCGTCTGGCGAATGAACTCGCCCATGCTGTCGCGCCCCACGCGGCTCATCCAGCTGACCTTGAAGCCGAGCCGGGCAAGGCCGATGGCCACGTTGTTGTCGGCGCCGGCCAGGCGGCGGTGGAAGTGTTCGACGCCAGCGAGCGGGCCGGGCGCGTCGGCGACCAGCATGCCCATGGCTTCGCCGAAGGTGAGAACGGATAGAGCAGAAGGGGAGGTGACCATGCGTCGATCTCTCATCAAGGTAAGGCCGGCGGGGTGCCGGGTCGTCGGGTACTGCCGCGCGCGATCAGGCGCGGCGCGAAACGGGCAGGCGTCGAGCAGGCATCGAGCAGGCGGGCCAGCGCCGCCTCGGCGATCGCCTCGAACGGCTGGGCGAGCGTGGAGATGCCGGGGCCGACCAGCGCGCACCAGTCGAGCTCGTCGATGCCGAGCAGGCCGATCTCGCCCAGCGGCAGGTGCAGGGCGTTGAACGCCTGGGTCACGCTCAGGGTCGCGGTGGCGTTGGCGCAGAGTACCGCCGCGGGTGCGGCGCGAGGCAACGCCTTGAGCGCGCAGGCCAGCTCATTGGCCTCCAGCGTGGTCAGGGTGCGGGCACTCAGCCCGCGCTCGGCGCTGCGCTCGAGAAAACGCGCCAGGCGGGCCTTGCGGGCGCTTGCCTCCTGGGGCGCGTTGGTGACGAACAGCAGTGCCCTGTACCCCTGGCCTTCGAGGTGATCGAGGGCCAGATCCACCGCCAGGGCGTCGTCGAGGCCGACCGCCTCGCTTTCCAGGCTGGCGATTTCCCGGTCCAGAAGGACCACCGGCACCCCGCGATGTCGCAAGGCGTGAAGCTGAGCGTGCGGGTCGCCGGCAGCGTTGACGATCACGCCCTCCACCTGGTAGGCGGCCAGCAGTTCAAGGTGCCGGCGCTCCTGCTCCGGGTCGTTGTCGGTGTTGCAGACGATCAGGGCGTAGCCGCGCTCACGCGCCGCGCGCTCGACCGCGTGCACCGCCGCCACCGAGAACGGATTGCGGATATCCGCCACCACCATGCCCAGAAGCTTCGACCCCGCGCCCTTGAGGCCCCGCGCTATCAGGTTGGGCTGGTAGCCGAGCTCGCGGGCGGCCTGATCGATGCGTGCCTGCAGCGGCGCCGACAGCCGGTCGCGCTCGCTGCCGAAAAAGCGCGATACGCTGGTCTTCGAAGTTCGGGCGCGGGCGGCGACTTCGATCAGCGTCGCCCGGGAGGGATCTGACATGATGAGCGCTGTCTCGTGGGTATTGGGAACGTTCCCATTGCGGTAAAGAGTAAGGTCTTTGCGCTGGCGTGACAATATCGCCAAAAGTGGTAGATGGAGCATCGCTGTGACCCCGCGCTTTCCCGGCAAGCGTTTTGGTCGCCGGCGGCGTAGACTAGGCGCCTTTAACAGTTCATCCGGCAGAGATCGAGCCCGACCATGCAGCCCCCTCATGAATTGACCCGCGAAGGCGATCGCTACTTCGACGGCATGGCCGAGAAGTTCTCGCGCTCGCTCTATCACGCGCCGCGCGGCGAGCTGCGCCTCAAGATGCTCGATCATCTATTGCCGCAGATGCTCGTTCTCGACGGCCAGCCGGTGCTGGACGTCGGCGGTGGACTGGGTCAGCAGGCGGCGTGGTTCGCCGAGCGGGGGCATGCCGTCACCCTGGCGGAACCCTCGGCGGACATGCTCGACCATGCCCGAAAGTGGCACGCCGAGCGGGAGACGCTCCCGCCCGGCGCCATCCGCTACCTGCCGGCGCCCTTGCAGGCGTTGCCGGCAGAGGCGCCCGGCCCGTGGGGCGTGATCACCTGCCACGCGGTGCTCGAATGGCTGGGCAATCCACGCGGGGCGCTCGCCACCCTGGCGGGGCTGCTCGCGCCCGGCGGCCAGCTGAGCCTGATGGTGTTCAACCGCGATGCGCTGCGCTTTTCCAACGCCGTGAAGGGCAACCTGGAAAAGGCGCTCAGCGACCGGCTCGAAGGTAAGGGGCGACGCCAGCGCCTCACGCCGATCTCGCCGGTCACCCACGATCAGATCACCGCCTGGGCCGCCGAGAACGATTTGGTGCTCTCCCAGGCGGCCGGCATCCGCATCTTTCAGGACTACCTGCTCAAGCCCCCGGCGGACGCCGCCGAGGAGGCGACCCTGCTGGCGCTGGAGAAGCGTTATTGCCGCACCGAGCCCCACTGGCGCCTGGGGCGCTACCTGCTCTACACCCTGACCCGACCCCATTGATTCAACCCGAGACCGATTCATGAGTGCCCAACTGCCTGCCTGCCAATTGCTCGAACGCTACCACGGTGGCGCCGCCGAACTCTGCTCAATCGCTCCACTGGAGGACGACTGGCTGGTGAGCCGCTCGGCGGCCATGGTCAGCGACAACGTCGCGCTGCGCACCCGCTGGCAGAGCGCCGAACGCACCGCCTTTTCTCCCTTCGACGAGCCCATCGTGCTGCCCGAGGCGCCGGTGGTACTGTTCTGGCCCAAGGCGCACCAGCTGGGGCTGTGGTGGCTCGACTGGCTCTGCGCCACCCTGCCGGACGCCACCCCGCTCGAGATCGTCGGCGAGCATCAGGGTGGCATCAAGCGCGTGCCCAAGCTGCTCGACGAGCGTGGCCTTGGCTGGAACAAGCTGGACAACGCCCGGCGCTGCTCGCTTTACGCCACGCGCACCGTGAAGCGCGCTGCTTCTGAGCCCTGGACGCACTTTGGCGTCGGCGAGCTTTCGCTGGTCAGCCACCCCGGCGTATTCGGTCATGGCAAGGTGGACGAAGGCACGCGGCTGCTGCTCGAGACCCTCGAGCGCGAGCTTCCCGGCCCGCCGCGCCGGGTGCTCGACATGGGCTGCGGCGACGGCATCATCACCGCCTGGCGAGCCAGGCGCGGCTTCGAGGTGACGGCGGTGGACGTCAGCGCCTTCGCGGTGCAGGCCTGTCGGCGCACTCTCGAGGCCAACGCCTTGACGGCGCGGGTCATCGAGAGCGACGTCTACGCGGGCCTCGACGGCG
>NZ_JAMZBD010000157.1:0-6486 GCF_024158685.1 Halomonas sp. 707D4
CGCCCAGCGCTTCGAGCAGCTTCTCAGCCAGAACTCGGTCAGCCGTCAGCAGTACGATCAGGCGGTCGCCGAGCAGCGCGTGGCCCAGGCAAGCGTGACCCAGGCGGAAGCGGCACTGCGCAGCGCCAACCTGGATCTCGACTACTCCAGCGTCGAAGCACCGGTCGCCGGCATGATCAGTCTGAGCCAGATCAACCTGGGGAACCTCGTGACCTCTGGCACCGAGCTTGCCACCATCACCCCGCTCGATCCGCTGGAAGTGCGCTTCCAGCTGCCCCAGCGTGACGCTTTCGAACTGCGTCGCCAGCTCAACGACAGCGGCAACGACGCTCCCATCGTCGCGCGGCTGAGCGTGCCGGGACTCTCCGGAAGCGAAGGTGCCGAACTCGAGGGCGAACTGCAGTTCTTGGGGTCTCGCGTGGACAGCGGCACCAGCACCGTTCAGGCCTCCGCCACTTTCGACAACCCGGACGCCGCCGTGCTGCCGGGCCAGTTCGTGCGCGTGCGCCTGGACGGCCTAAAGCGCTTCAACGTGATCGCCGTACCGGAAATCGCCGCGACCCAGGGGCTGATGGGCCCGCGCGTATACGTGCTCGACGAGGACAACAAGGCGCGCGAGCGCACCGTGCAGCTGGGTGACGTGGCTGGTCCCTGGCAGATCATTCTCGATGGCCTCGAAGAGGGCGATCGGGTGATCGTGGGTGACCCTGCCGGTATCGAGCCGGGCATGACCATCGACCCGCAGCCCTTCGACGGGGATGCCGAGAACATCGTCGAGGACGTCGAACAAGCCGAAGCCGAAGAGCAGCGCGAGCAGGCCGAGGCCGCCTCCGAGGCGGGCGGCGCGGGCGGCGGCATGCCGGCCGGTGAAGGAGAAGAGGGCGCGCAATAATGAATTTCTCCAACTTCTTCATCAGTCGTCCGATCTTCGCCACGGTACTGGCGATCATCCTGACGCTGGTCGGAGCGATGGCCATGCGGATACTGCCGATCGAGCAGTATCCCAGCGTGGTGCCGCCGACGGTCTCGGTGCAGGCGCAGTTCCCCGGCGCCGACGCCGAAACCGTGGCCCAGACGGTGGCCGCCCCCCTGGCCGAGGCGATCAACGGCGTCGAGGACATGCTCTACATGACCTCGAACAGCGCCGACAACGGCATCATGAGCCTGAGCGTGGCCTTCAACATCGGCACCGATGGCGATATCAACACCATCAACGTCAACAACCGCGTGCAGGGCGCATTGTCTCAGCTCCCGGAGCAGGTACAGTCCCAGGGTGTGCAGGTCGAGCTTCGCTCCGACTCGATCCTGATGCTGGTGGCGTTGACCTCGCCAAGCGGTGACTACAACAACGTCTACATGCAGAACTACGCCACCCTCAATATCCTGGACGAGCTTCGCCAGGTGCCGGGGGTGGGCAACGCCGAGGTGCTCGGTGGCGGCGAGTTCGCCATGCGTATCTGGATGGACCCGGACAAGCTGGCCCAGTACGACCTGACGCCCAGCGAAGTGGCCAATGCCATCCGCACCCAGAACACCGAAGTACCGGCGGGTAATCTGGCCTCCTCCCCCCAGAGCGAGCCGCGCGCCTACACCTACACCATCACCGCCGGTGGGCGCCTGTCGGACCCGGACGATTTCCGCAACATCTACCTGCGTACCAACCCGGACGGCTCGTCGCTGCGCCTCGAGGACGTGGCGCGCATCGAGCTCGGCGCCTCCTTCTACGGCGTCGATGCGCGCTTGAACGGCGCCACCATGACGCCGATCATCATCAACCAGCAGCCCGGGGCCAACGCGCTCTCCACCGCCGAAGCGGTGCGCAGTACCATGGAGGATCTGGCCAGCCGCTTCCCGCCGGGGCTCGAGTACGTCACGCCTTACGACACGACGTTGTTCATCGATGCCTCGGTCGAGACGGTGTTCCACACCTTCATCGAAGCGTTTCTGATCGTCATCGTGATCCTGTTCATCTTCCTGCAGAACTGGCGCTTCACGGTGATCGCCATGTCGGTGGTGCCGGTCTCGGTCATCGGCACCTTCGCCGGGTTCTACCTGTTCGACTTCTCGATCAACCTGCTGACGCTGTTCGCCTTGGTGCTGTCGATCGGGATCGTGGTGGACGATGCGATCCTGGTGGTCGAGAACGTCGAGCGCGTGCTCAGCGAGGACGAGGAGATCACCGTTCGCGACGCCACCATCCGCGCCATGCGCGAAGTGGGCGGGCCGGTCATCGCCACCTCCCTGATCATGGCGGCGGTGTTCGTGCCCGTGGCGTTCCTGGGCGGCTTCACCGGGCAGATCTACCAGCAGTTCGCCATTACCGTGGCGATCTCGGTGGCGCTCTCGGCGCTGATGGCACTGACCTTCACACCGGCGCTCTCGGCGATCTTCATCAAGCACGACCTGCACCACGAGCGTCCGTCGCGCTTCAAGCGCGCGATCACCACGCCTCTGCGCCTGTTCGATCGCATGTTCGCCGGCATCACCGCGGCCTACATGTGGGTGGTCAAGAAGCTGGTGCGCTTCTGGCTTCTGGCGCTGGCGCTGACCGTGGCGGTCGGGGTGGGCTCCTACTGGCTGTTCGTCACCACGCCCTCGACGCTGGTGCCGGAAACCGATCAGGGCATCGTGCTGGTCAGCGTCTCGCTGCCTGACGCCGCCTCGCTCGACCGTACCCAGACCTACATGGAGAAACTCAGCGCGGCGATCGAGGACATCCCCGGGGTGCAGTACTCCTCGGCGGTAGCGGGGTACGACATCCTGGCAAGCGCGGTGAACACCGCCCGTGGCATCATCTTCGTCAACATGCTGCCCTGGGACGAGCGCGATCTGACCGCCACCGGTCTGGTCGGCCAGATCATGCAGCTGGGGGCGAGCATCGACGGCGGTTCGGCCATGGCCTTCAACGTGCCGCCGATCATGGGGCTCTCCACCACCGGTGGCTTCACCGGCTACCTGCAGTCCTTCGACGGCGCTTCGCCGCGCGAGCTGTATGAAGCCTCGCTGCAGGTCATGGGGGCGGCGAACCAGCATCCGGCGCTCTCCCAGGTGTTCTCGACGTTCAACGTCAACGTGCCCTCCTACCGCGCCGAGATCGACCAGCAGAAGGCGTTGAGCTACGGCGTGGCGCTGGAGAACATCAACTCGGCGCTCTCCAATACCTTCGGTAACGGCTTCGTCAACTTCTTCAGCTACCAGAACCGCAACTTCCAGGTCTACCTGCAGAACGAGGACGAGTTCCGCAAGACGCCGGACGACATCAACAACGTCTACGTGCGCGGCGGCAGCGGCGAGCGTATCCCGCTCTCCGAGTTCGTCACCCTCGAGCGTCAGGTCGGCCCCTCGGTGGTGTCGCGCTTCGGCGTGTACACCGGCGCCCAGTTCCAGGGCAACCCGGCGGAAGGTGCCAGCTCTGCCCAGGCCATCGCGGCGATGGACGAAGTGGTCATGGACACCCTGGGCCCCAACTGGGGCATGGGCTGGACCGGTACCGCCTACCAGGAGGCGAACCTGGGCAACACGGCCATGCTGGCGATCATCTTCGGTATCCTGATGGTGTTTTTGATCCTGGCGGCGCAGTACGAGAGCTGGGCACTGCCGCTGGCGGTACTCACCGCCACGCCCTTCGCGTTCCTGGGCGGCATCGGCGGCATCGTGCTGCGCGGGCTCGACACCAGTGTCTACGTGCAGATCGGCATGCTGGTGGTGGTGGGCCTGGCGGCGAAGAACGCGATCCTGATCGTCGAGTTCGCCGAGCTGCAGCGCAAGGAAGAGGGCAAGAGCATTCGCGAGGCGGCGATCACCGCCGCGGAGCTGCGCTTCCGGCCGATCGTGATGACCTCGCTCGCCTTCATCTTCGGCACGCTGCCGCTGGCGCTGGCCACCGGCGCAAGTGACGTGAGCAGTCACCACATCGGCACCACGGTGGCCATGGGCATGGCGTCGGTCGCGATTCTGGGCAGTCTCTTCGTGCCGACCTTCTACGCCATGATCGCGGCCACGGCCGACTGGATGCAGCGCAAGGCGAAGGGTGACCATCGCGACCGCGGTCAGCGTCTGGAGCACGATCCGAGCTGATGCCACAAGGCACGCATCGCGCGATGCACTCTCTGGCGGGCCCTTCGGGGCCCGCTTTTTTTCGTCGGCGCTTGATCGCGGTCAACACACCTATAAGCACGAAAGGATAGTTTGGCCTAGACTGGTGAGTAGGAGTTCGGCCTGCATCCAATACCATAACAGCCGGCCAGAACGCACCAGGCAATCCACCTGGAGGAGCACACGCCATGCAACCGATCCTGTCGGCCGCCTTACTGTATCCCACCATCGTCTTCACCTTCGTGCTGGGGCTTCTGGCCCTCTACTGGCTTCTGGTGCTGCTGCGCATCGCTCCGCTCGAGCTGTTCGAGCACGACAGCCTGCGCGACGATCACCTGGCCAGCACATTGGTGTCCCTCGGTTTCATCGGGGTGCCCGCGAGCCTCGCGCTGACCCTTCTCATGCTGCTGGCCGGGGGCTTGTCCCTGGCACTCGAGCTCTTCGTGCTGCGCTGGCTGGAGCTTGGCATGCTGCGCGTGCCGCTCGGGGTGCTGGTTCTCTGGGGCTCGCTTGCCATCGCCTCGCCGCTGGCCGCCGGCCTGTGCCAGGGGCTCGCCCGAGGGCTCAATCGCTTTGCGCCCTTCAAGCGCCGCAGCCTTCTGGGCATGGTCGTCGAGGTGACGGCGCCGGAAGGGGCGGAATACGCTAAGGCTCGGCTGATCACGAGCCACGGTTGCGAAGTGGTGCTTCACGGCAAGGAGGAGAACGCGTTCACGCCCGGCGAGCGACGGGTGCTGGTGAAGTACCTGAAGGAGGAGGGTGCCTATCGCAGCGTGGAGGAGCGCACCTATCTGGATACCCGGCAGTGGCTTGGCAAGCTGCGCCTTCGTCACAAGCACCAGGAAACGGCCCATTTCGGTTGAGCGCCCGAAAGAAAAAAGCCTGCGTGAGCGCAGGCTTTTCGTGAGGGCCAAAGCGATGCGCTCAGCGGCGCATCAATGTCACCAGGGTGTCGATCAGCGTGGTGCCGCGCTCGCGGACCGAATACGCCTCGGGGGCGCGCAGCCAGTCGTGGAAGAGCCCGCCCATGGCCGACTGCATCAGCCGAGCGGCGATCTCCGGCGACAGGTCCTCGCGCAACTGACCCTGCTCCTTGGCCAATTGGAAGACGTTCACCATCTCCTCGAAACACTCCTCGCCGATCTCGTTTTGCATCTCGAGCGGGTTGATGTCGCTGAAGAACTCGCAGCGGTGCATGAGAATCGACAGGATGCGCCGGTGGGAGGGTTGCTCCAGGCGTTTCAGGCCGGCGAGGCTTGCAAGGCGCATGGCGTCCAGGGGCGAGATGTCGGGGTCGAGGTTCTTGACCTCGTCGATCAGCGACTGGAAGGGCATGCGCACGCGCTCGATCAGCGCCATGAACAGGTCGCCCTTGTTCTTGAAATGCCAGTAGATCGCCCCGCGGGTCACGCCGGCGTGCCGAGCGACCTGCTCGAGGGAAGTGCGGGCCACGCCTTTGTCGAAAAAGACCTCTTCAGCCGCGTCGAGCAACGCTTCGCGCGTCGCCGCCGCTTCTGCCTTGGTTTTTCTTGCCATAACGCAACCTTGCTCGTTCACCGTAAAGAGGGCATTTTAGCTGAAACACCGTTCTTTTACATTCAAAACTGTATGGTTAACGGACGGATATCATCACCTGGATCAACAAACGTGCGCCTTGCGCCGTTTTTCGTCCGCCGACAGGACTTGCCATGGCCAACACTTCCTTTCACATCGCCGGTCACACCTTGCAGCCCGGGCAACGCCAGCAGATCGACGTGCCGGTGGCGCGTCTTTACACCCATACCCCGCTGCACATCTCCATCGAAGTGGTACACGGGCGCAAGCCCGGTCCGGTGATGCTGGTGTGCGGCGGCATCCACGGCGACGAGATCAACGGCGTGGAGATCGTGCGAAGGCTCCTGCGCTCGCGCTCGATCAACAGCCTGCGCGGTACGCTGATCGCCGTGCCGGTGGTCAACGTGTTCGGCTTTCTGCAGCACACCCGCTACCTGCCGGACCGGCGCGATCTCAACCGCTGCTTTCCGGGCAGCGACAACGGGTCGCTCGGCGGGCGTATCGCCGCGCTCTTGCGCGAGGAGATCGTCGACCACGCGACGCACATCATCGACCTGCACACCGGCGCCATTCATCGCACCAACCTGCCGCAGATTCGCGCCCAGCTCGAGCCCGGTAGCGAAACCGCGCGCATGGCGGACGCCTTCGGCGCGCCGGTGATCCTCAACGCCGAGCTGCGCGAGGGGAGCCTTCGCCACTACGCGCAGAATCGCGGCATTCCGGTCCTCACCTACGAGGCCGGCGAGGCGCTGCGCTTTGACGAGTGGGCGATCGCGCCAGGGGTGCGCGGCATCCTGCGGGTGATGCGTCGCCTGGGCATGCTGTCCGGCGAGCAGC
>NZ_JAMZBD010000158.1:0-6444 GCF_024158685.1 Halomonas sp. 707D4
GGTCTCGCCACCCGCGCCGCCCGCCGGGCGCGCTTGGCGTCCTGCTCCTGCGCCAGGCGGTGGTTGCGGGCGATGAAGCGTTCACGCCCCTTGATGGCGCGCCGCTCCAGGTACGCCTGGCGCTGCGCTTCGGAATCCGCCTGGTGCCATTGCGGGTGGGGCACCAGGTCGATGCAGTCCACCGGGCAGGGCGCCACGCAGAGCTCGCAGCCGGTGCACTCGTCCTCGATCACCGTGTGCATCTGCTTGGCCGCGCCCAGAATCGCATCCACCGGGCAGGTCTGGATGCATTTGGTGCAGCCAATGCACTCGGCCTCGCGAATCACCGCAAGTGTCGGCGCCTGGGGCGGCTCGGCAAGCGCGATGACCGGCCGGCCGGTGAGTCCGGCCAGCCGTTTGAGGGTCTCGTCGCCGCCGGGCGGGCAGCGGTTGATCGCCTCGCCCCGGGCGATCGCCTCGGCGTAGGGCCGGCAGCCCTCGAAGCCGCACTTGGTGCACTGGGTCTGGGGAAGCTCGGCATCGATGGCGTCGATCAACTGCTCGGCTGCCACGTTACATCACCCGCTGGCCCGGCTTGGCGCCGCTGTCCGGCGACATCAGGTAGATGCCCTCGTCGTCGCCGGCGGCCAGCACCATGCCCTCGGAAAGACCGAAGCGCATCTTGCGCGGCGCCAGGTTCGCCACCATCACCGTCAGGCGCCCCTCGAGCGCTTCCGGCGAGTAGGCGCTGCGAATGCCGGAGAAGACGTTGCGCGTCTCGCCGCCGAGATCGAGCGTCAGTTGCAAGAGCTTGTCGGCACCCTCGACGTACTGCGCCTTGGCGATCCGCGCGATACGCAGATCCACCTTGGCGAAGTCGTCGAAGCCGATCTCCGCCGCGATCGGCTCGTCGGCCAGCGGCCCCTTCAGGGCTTCCTTGAGCTTCTGCTCTTCCACCAGGTCCTCCTTGGACGCCTCGATCATGGCGTCGATCCTGTCGCGCTCGATGCGCGTCATCAGCGGCTTGAACTTCTCGATGGCGTGGTCGGTCAGCACCGTGGTGCGGCTCGCCCAGTCGAGCGTGTCGAGCTTGAGAAAGCGCTGCGCTTCAAGGGCCATGGCCGGCACCACCGGGGCGAGATAGACCATCAGCTGGCGGAACAGGTTGATGCCCACGGAGCAGATTTCCAGCACCTGCTGCTCGCGGCCTTCCTCCTTGGCCAGCGCCCAGGGCGCCTGATCGGCGATGTAGGTATTGGCGTCGTCGGCAAGCTCCATGATCTTGCGCATGGCGCGGCCGAACTCGCGGGCCTCGAAGTCCCGGGCGATGACGTCGCCGGCCTGGATGAAGCGCTCGACCAGCTCGGGTTCGGCACAGCGCGCGGAAAGCCGGCCGCCGCCGAGTTTCTTGACGAAGCCCGCGCAGCGGCTGGCGATGTTGACCACCTTGCCGACCAGGTCCGCGTTGACGCGGGCGGCGAAATCCTCGAGGTTCAAGTCGAGATCGTCGACGCCTGCGCTCAGCTTGGCGGCGAAGTAGTAGCGCAGGTACTCCGGGTTCAGATGCTCGGCGTAGGTGGCGGCCTTGATGAAGGTGCCGCGGGACTTCGACATCTTGGCGCCGTCGACGGTCAGAAAACCGTGGCAGTTGACCGCCGTGGGCGTGCGCATCCCGGCGCCGTGGAGCATCGCCGGCCAGAACAGGGCGTGGAAGTAGACGATGTCCTTGCCGATGAAGTGGTACACCTCGGCGTCGGAGTCCTTGTGCCAGAAGCTGTCGAAGTCGATGCCTTCGCGATCGCACAGGTTCTTGAAGCTCGCAAGGTAGCCGATCGGCGCGTCGAGCCAGACGTAGAAGTACTTGCCCGGCGCGTCCGGGATCTCGAAGCCGAAGTAGGGCGCGTCGCGAGAGATGTCCCACTCGTTGAAGCCGGACTCGAACCACTCCATCAGCTTGTTGCGAATCTGCGGCTGAACGTGACCGTCGTTGATCCACGCCTTCAGGAACTCGCTGAAGTCCGGCAGCTTGAAGAAGTAGTGGGTCGAGCTTCTGATTTCCGGCGTGGCACCCGAGATCGCCGAGACCGGATCGATCAGCTCCGCCGGGGTGTAGGTGGCGCCGCACTTCTCGCAGTTGTCGCCGTACTGATCACTGGAATGACACTTGGGGCAGGTGCCCTTGATGAAGCGATCCGCCAGGAACAGCCCCTTGACCGGATCAAACATCTGCTCGATGTCGCGGGTGGCGATGTGGCCCTGGTCGCGCAGGCGCGTGTAGATCTGCTCGCTGAACTGGCGGTTTTCCTCGGAGTGGGTGGAGTGGTAGTTGTGAAAGCCCACGCCGAAGGTGGCGAAGTCCGCCTGGTGGGCGTTCGAGACCCGCTCGATCAGCGTTTCCGGCGTGATGCCTTCCTGCTCGGCGCGCAGCATGATGGCAGTGCCGTGGGCATCGTCGGCGCACACGTAGTAGCAGTGGTGGCCGCGGCTTTTCTGGAAGCGGACCCAGATGTCGGTCTGGATGTACTCGAGAAGATGGCCCAGGTGAATGTCACCGTTGGCGTAGGGCAGGGCGCTGGTCACCAGTATGTTGCGCGGGGCGGAATTTGACATGATCGGGGGTGCTTCCGGTTGGGCAGTAACGAAAAAAAGTCGGCGAAGGAGGCGCTTCGCCGATCACGGTGTTCGCCGGGACAAGGGGCGGTCGGGCGTGGCGCGACTCAGTAGAGCGCCTGCTCCTCCTGCACTACCTCCTTGAGAAGCTCCAGAAAGAGCTTGTCCGCCTCGGAGTGCTCGGTGGGGTCCTCGGGAATGTGCACGCTGGTGGTGTCGGAAATCTCGTTGGCGATGCGCGCCATCACCGCCGGGCCCGAGCCTCCGGCCAGCTCATCGCGGGCGATGGAAAGCGACTGGCGCAGAATGTCGGGGTCCTGCAGAAGCTTGCGGATGAAACCACGCAACTCGTTGATGATGCGGGTTTTCTGGATTTCGGATGCAGACATGGAGCGCTCCTTGTCGGCCTGCCCGCGGGCAGGCCCAAAACCTTGTGGTGAATGCCTTGACCATAGCACTTTTTGCCCGGCGCGGCATGATCGGGGCGGCTCGCGCCTCAGCGGCCCAGCCGCCCCGCCTTGTGCTTGACCGGGTTGGCGTACTGGGCGAGCCAGAACGGCTTGAGCGGCTCGGGCACGCTTGCCAGGCGCTCGTTGAAGCGGGCGCGATCCTCCCGGGTGATCGCCTTGCGGGCGATCAGTTCCGGTGCCTCGCCGAGCGCCTCGAGCGCCAGGTAGTGGCTGGGGAAGAGCCGGTAGCCGCCGATCACCTGGCGGTCGATCTCGGCGGCCACCTCGTCGGGGGTCGCCATGTCCGCGTTCACCGGCTGGCCGAAGCGCAGCTGGACACGGCCCTTGGTGCCGGTGATACCGGCGACGATCGAACGGATGTCCTCGAATTCGCTCTTGGCGTAGCTGCCCTTGGTCGCCACGTCGTGAAGCTCCTGCGCCTTCTGGAGATCGCAGGGATCGTACTCGTAGCTGATCGACACCGGCACCAGCTTGAGCTCCGCCACCGCTTCGCCGAAGACGAAGTCGCCCGCCTCGCCGCGCTTGGCCATGGTCAGCATCTTGATGATCGCAGGGTCGGTGCGGTCGATACCGTTCTTGGCGCGCCCCTCGCGCTGGGCCATCCAGATCGAGTGATTGTCCGTGGTGATCGAGTGGCGAATGTAGCCCGACAGCTGCTGGTAGGCGGCGAGCATGGCGCGCTTGCCGCGGGCGCTTCTGGGCACGATGAAGCTCTTGTTGAGCCGCATCAGGTCGGTGACGTAGGGCTTTTTCAGCAGGTTGTCGCCGATGGCGATGCGCACCGTGTCGCGCCCGGCCTGGTAGAGCGCGTAGTTGACGAAAGCCGGGTCGAGCGAGATGTCACGATGATTGCCGATGAAAAGATAAGCGCTTTGCGGGTCGAGCTTGTCCAGCCCCGATACCTCGAAGGCGTCGGTGGTGGTGCGGATCATGCGCTCCATGTAGCTTGCGATGCGCATCTGGAAGTCACGCACCGAGGCGACGCTTGCGATCTCGCGGCGCACCGCGCGAGCGGCGATCAGGCGCGCCAGCGCCGGCGCCCAGCGTGCCAGCCGGGGCAGGCGAAACCGGGTCAGCGCATCGAGCAGCTCGCTGTCGTGGCTGAGCCGGGTGAGGACCTCCTGGACCTCGTGATCCATGTAGGGGCGAATGTCGCCCCAGGGGTCGTCGGCGGTGGCGGCAGTGGGGGCGAGAAGTGGGTCAGTCATGCGATCCGTCATGAGAGTCAGCCAGGTCGAGGATGTCCAAGCGTCGGTTTAGCCTGCGCCTTGCAGCGCGCTCGGTTCTTTCTGCGCTTCACCGCCGAGCCACTCGAGCAGCCGGGTGATGTCCTGGGACAGCGACTGCGCCATCAGGATGAAGTCGGTCTCCAGGCGTGCCAGGGCGTCGTCGCCATCGTCGGCGTGATCCGCCTCTTCGATCAGGGCATCGCCAAAGCGCAGCGACTTGAGCGCCAGGTCGTCGTGGAGTACCAGGCTCAAGCGGCCTTCGAGCCCGAGGGCCAGCTTGCTCGCCTGGCGACCGCTCTCCAGCAGCTGCTGGATCTCGTCGCTGTCGAGATCGACCTGACGGGCGCGCAGCACGCCGTCATCGCCCTTGGCCTTGAGCTCGACCTGATCGCCGAGCTGCATGTCCGCCGGGCGGCTCGCGGCGTCACTAAGCCAGGTGGTCATGGCGCGGATCGGCAGCGTCTGGGAGGTGACCGGCGTGACCTTGAGCGAGCCCAGGGTCTCGCGCAGCAGATCGAGAATCTCCTCGCAGCGGCTTCGGGAGCTGGCGTTGATGCCGATCAGGTTGGCACGCGTGTCCCACCAGAGATCCACCTTCTGGCTGCGCACGAAGGCGCGCGGCATTAGCTCCTCGGTGATCTGCTCCTTGAGGATGGTCTTTTCCTTGCGGGTGACCTTGCGCCCCTCCTGGGCCTCGATGTCCGCCACCCGCTCGTCGAGCTCCTCTTTCACCACGGAGGCGGGCAGCAATCGCTCCTGGCGCAGGGCGGACAGCAGCCGGTGCCCCTGGATCTCGTGAAGGAGCTGGCCACCGCCCAAGCGTCCTGCCGGTGCCGTCCAGCCCAGCCGGCGCGCATCGGCACCGCCCAGGGGCCTTGCCGCCTGGGGTTCGAGGGCGCTTTCCAGCGCCGCCGCGTCGAGCGCGAACTCGCCGTGCAGACGATATAAGTGCAGGTGCTTGAACCACATATCACCGATCCTGTGCAAAAGGGGGCACATTATGTCGAAACCGATCCGCTCCTGCCAGCCTCTTGCGCGAACACCGCTTCATTGCATACGTTTGAAACCTGCGTTTGATAAACCCCGTCGCCCGACAGGTCAGTGGGCGCGTTCTTCACGATCCAACAGGAGTCTTTCATGTCATCTTCCATCACTCGCGTCGATCTGCGCGTGCGCGGCTATCATCTCGATGGGTATGGCCACGTCAACAACGCCCGCTATCTCGAATTCATGGAGGAGGGGCGCTGGGCCTTCTTCGACGATCACGCAGAGCTGATCCGCGAGCTCAACCGGGCAGGGCGTGCCTTCGTGGTGGTCAACCTGAACATCGATTACAAGCGCGCGGCGGTGCAGAACGACGACCTCTGCGTGCTGACCGGTATTCTCGATGTCGGCGAGCGCAGCGCGCGCTGCCACCACCGCATTCTGACCAGCGACGGCAAGGTGGTGGCCCAGGCGGATCTCACCTTCGTGCTGCTCGACCTGAAGGCCAACGAGGCGTGCCCGATCAAGGGAGCGGTGCGCGAGGTGCTGGAGAAGCTGTGCGTCGAGCGCGAGGCGTTCACGCTCGACGCAAAGTGACGCACGAGGCGGCGCTTCCCGCGAAGTCGAGACCTTTCGCCGACTGCCCTTGGTGCGCTTGCAGTGGTATGATGTGTGCGTATGTGCGCTCGCCGCTGGATTCGCTATCAGGGCGAAATAAAAGCGCTTTCAACTCTCGCAGTGCCAATGCAGTGCAAAGGATCTGACTTTCATGGGTGACATCGCCAGAGAAATCTTGCCCGTCAATATCGAAGACGAGCTGAAGCAGTCGTACCTCGACTACGCGATGAGCGTCATCATCGGCCGCGCGCTGCCGGACGTTCGCGATGGCTTGAAGCCGGTGCATCGCCGCGTGCTGTTCGCCATGCACGAACTGAGCAACGACTGGAACAAACCGTACAAGAAGTCGGCGCGTGTCGTCGGCGATGTCATCGGTAAGTATCACCCCCACGGCGACAGCGCGGTGTACGACACCATCGTGCGCATGGCGCAGCACTTCTCGATGCGCCACGTGCTGGTCGACGGCCAGGGCAACTTCGGCTCGATCGACGGCGACAACGCCGCCGCCATGCGTTACACCGAGGTGCGCATGGCGCGCCTGGCCCACGAGCTTC
>NZ_JAMZBD010000159.1:0-6441 GCF_024158685.1 Halomonas sp. 707D4
CGGCACCGCTTGGCAGTAACCGGTCGAGTTCGCCCCCGGTGACCAGGCGCGCATCGGTCTGTGGCTGAATCCGTTTCGCCTCGTCGAGCCACTGCTGGCTTGCGGTGACGTCGTCATCGCTTGCCAACAGCGAGTAGTTGCCGGTCTGGCGAAAGCCGATGTCCTCGCCGAAGCGCGACGCAAAACCCTGCCAGATCGCCTTGGAGCGGTTGGCAAGCTCGAGCTTGCCCAGATCCCAATGGTTGGAGTAGACCCAGCCAAAGGCGCGGCTCGACTGCTCGCCGGCCACCACGCCCTTCTCGAGCACCACCGTATTGAAGCCCTTCTGGTTGAGAAAGAGCGCCGTCGAAAGGCCCGCGATACCGCCGCCGATCACCACGACATCCGCCTCGTCGGGCAGCGTGTCCGAGGTCGCCACGCCTTCGGCTCGGGGAATCTGCGACTCCAGACGCCACCCCGGGCGCGCGCCGTAGGTGGCGCCTAGAAAGCCACCCAGCACGCCGCCGGCGATCCCGGTACCGGCCCCGAGGAGAAATTTGCGTCTTGAAAGCGTCATGATCCGTTACCTCTCGTCTTGTAACCTTGCGATGCACGAAAGTGCTGGCGCGAATAGCGAAAGATTATGACTGCTCAGTCGGAAATTAAAAAGTGCACGTTTTCATCGCAATCGATCGACACGTTCAAATCGAGCGCCTCACCGCTTCAAGGCGGGGATGGGGTAAACTGAGCGTCGTTCATCCAAGGCAACGACCGGGAGCCCCATGGCACGCAAGAAGGAGATTTCACTCGAGCGCATTCTGGACGCCGCGGATGCCATCATCATGGAAAGCGGCGGGCGCCAATTCACGCTGGACGCGGTGGCCGAGCGCGCGGGCATCAGCAAGGGCGGGCTGGTCTACAGCTTCGCGACCAAGGACGACCTGGTCGCCGCGGTGCTTCAGCGCGAAATCGACCGCGTCCACCAGGCCGTCGAGACCCGCGCGGGCAGCGATTGGGCGCACCCCCGCAAGCGCTTGCTGGCCTATCTGGACGAAGCCTTGACCGAGGACGACCGGCTGATTCGCCGCTCTGCCTACCTGATGACCGCCCTGCTTCACTCACCGGAGAAATCGCGCCCGGCCCGCGAGTACTATCGCGCGATTCTTTCGCTGCTTGACGGCGAGGACACCGCGGCTTGCGAGATCCGCCAGGCCGTTCTGGCCATGGAAGGCCTTTTTTTACTGCGCGGGCTGGGCTTTGCCGACCCTTCTCCCGCCGAGTGGCGCTCGGTGCTCGCCCACGCCCGCGCCACCGTGGCCAGCGCCATCACCGACGGCGGCAACGACCAGACATGAGCGCAGCGCCCTGCCCCTCCCCGGCGCAGCGCTTCCACGCCAACAAGGCGAACACTGTTCATTAATCCGCTAACGAACTAGACTGGTCCACCCACGTAACGCTGTAACCAGGTATTGCCATGCAACTTCGCCGAATCCTCTTCTACAACTTTTTAGGCTTTGCCCTGATCGCCAGCTGGTGGCTGCCGTCGGTGCTGTTCTGGACGAAGCTCGACGACGACGTGTTCTTTTTCTTCAACCAGTTCATCAGCCCCATGTACCCGCGCTGGGTCGAGGCGATGGCGCTGCTCAACACCCGCGCCTTCGACAAGGTGATGTTCGTTGTGCTGGTGATCATGCTGTTCTTCGCCATGGTGCGCGACAAGAACGGCAGCTGGCCGAAGTGGCTGGCGATCGGCTTGATCATGTCGGCGGTCGGGGCGCTACTTGGCGAGATGCTGCACATGGACCTGCTCGCCGCCCGCCCCAGCCCCACGGTGTGGCACGATGACGTCAACATCCTCAACAACTACACCTTCCTGAACGCCAAGGCGACCGCTTCGAACAGCTTCCCGAGCGACCATGGGGTGCTGGCCATGGTGTTCGCCAGCTTCATGCTGCGCTTCGCCGACCGGCTGATCGCCTCGCTTTCGGTGGCGCTGGCGGTTTTCGTCACCCTGCCGCGTATTCTGGTAGGCGGCCACTGGGTCAGTGACGTCTATTTCGGCGCACTCGCCATCGCCCTGGTCGCGCTTCCCTGGATTCTGTGCAACGCCTACATCGCCGCACTGGTCGAGCGGATGGCGCGCTTTTTCGATGCCACCGCGCACCGGCTGCTGCCGCGCTTTCACTAGCCCTTGCTCGCGGCCGCCTTCGGGCGGCCGTTTCGATTCGCCCTGGAGGCGCCGCATGAACATGAGCCACCTGGAACACGCGCTGATCGGCCTTGGCATCCAGCTGCTGCTCGCCCTGCTGCCCCGCGTCACGCTGTGGGTCTCCGGTGCGCTCGCCGTGGCGGTGTTTCTTGGCCGCGAGATCGCCCAGCACGAGTACAAGCTCGCCGTTGCCCGCGGCTGGGAGTGGGGCCAGACCCAGCCGGTGGGGATGTTCGAAGGCGTGTATACCGGCTGGCATCTGGACTCGGTACTGGACGTGCTGGCACCGGCGGCGGCGTGTCTTCTGCTCGCCCTGGGGGTATCGCTCGTTCGCCGGCACGGCCAGTAGCGCTGCCGACGAGTTTGCTGCTACTCTTGCAACACCAATGTATGCTTAGCGGCAAACCACAATGAAAAGAATGCTTCTACTGGCAGCGCTGGCATTGTCCGTTTCGCCCGCCCACGCCGAGCTCTTTCGCTGTACCGCGCCGGATGGCCATACCACCTACCAGGACATTCCCTGCGCAAGCGGTATCTCCAGCGCCGTCGACCCTCGCGGCTTGAGCATCATTCCAGCAACACCAGCCCGGGCCCAGGCGCTTCCCGCCGCTACACCACCCCCGCCCCGCGTCATCTATCTGCCGGGCGGCAGCCAGCATCAGCACTCCATTCAACGGCGTAACGCCGAAGTGAAGGCCCGCGCCCGCGTTCCGCTACGGTTTGGCAGAAAGCGCTACTGAGCGGGTTATACAGCAAAGCGGCCACGGTTTTGATCGTTCATACTCAAGGAACCGGGCGGCGTTTCCTGCTCCAACTTATCGCCCTTCACCTTATGCCCCCGGAGTAACCACCGTGACGCCCGAACGACACCAGCAGCTTCTCCAACGCGCCGTCGATCTTGCCGAACAGGCGCTAAAAGCCGGCGACGAGCCCTTCGGCTCCGTGCTCGCCGACGCGCAGGGCCACGTACTTTGTGAGGCCCGAAACCGCATCAACAGCGTCGATGCCACCCAGCACCCGGAGTTCGAGCTCGCCCGCTGGGCAGCCCGACACCTGGACGTAGAGGCGCGCCGGAAAGCCACGGTCTTCACCTCCGGCGAGCATTGCCCCATGTGCGCCGCCGCCCATGCCTGGGCGGGACTGGGGCCGATCGTCTACGCCAGCTCCTCGAAGCAGCTCGCCAGCTGGCAGAAAGCGTGGGGAGTCGAACACCCACCGGTAACCCCGCTCACCATCGAGCAGGTAGCGCCGCAGATACCGGTCAGCGGGCCGGACGAGAAGCTGGCTCGGGTGGTTCATGAGTTGCACTGTCGGTATCGCGATACGCGAAGCACATGACTCGGCTGGTGAGGCATTTGACCCGACTTCGAGCCGCCTAAGGCCTAGCGGCGGCCATGAACCTTGATCTTTCGGGAACGATAATCCAGCGACATTCTTTTCAATTCGACGCCCGCGTCAGCGCATACTGCCTCGAGGATGCTATCCCTTCTCTGTCGATCCGGCCCTTCATGGCTCGGATCATCGAGTTCCATGACATACAAGACGCTGAAATCGTCCTTGCTGCAAATCACGTAGTCGAAATGCCACTGGGAAATCTGCCTGAACAAGGACAGGTACTCGCTACTTTTGGGCCGATACTTTTCAGCGTTGGGCTCTATGACATCGACCACGCGAACCTGGGCGAAAATGTAGCACTCTGCCCCGTAGGTACTGACCAGCACCCTGTAGACCTCCTGCTCACTGGGCGACATCAGGGCGCCTTTCTTTTGATAAGCACTGCCTACTTTCAAGAGCGCTTGTGACCTTGACGTTTTCCTGTCGGAAGTGGAACGTGTTCCCTTGGATGACAGGCCAGCGAGCGCCCGTTTCGTCAGGGCGATGAAGACGATAGTAGCGGCTATGCACAATCCCCCTGGCCATAACAATGCGATGGCGTTCACGGCGTCCATTCGCACCTCATTTTTATTGTGTCTTTTGGGAGTAAAGATACGAGGAGACATGCACATACGAAAAAGCCGCCCCGAAAGGGCGGCTTGATCATGTTCTTTAACGCTTCTGCTTTTAACCATGCTTTAATGGTGCCGACACCAGGAGTCGAACCCGGGACCTACTGATTACAAGTCAGTTGCTCTACCAACTGAGCTATGTCGGCGCATCACGTTTTCTTGAACGTTTGACTGCTTTCGACAAGCGAGTCAGTCAACAAGAAATCTTGTTGGCAATGGCTGGGGTACCAGGATTCGAACCTGGGAATGCCGATACCAAAAACCGGTGCCTTACCACTTGGCGATACCCCAGCAGTGTGGTGGCCAGAGACGGAATCGAACCGCCGACACGGGGATTTTCAATCCCCTGCTCTACCAACTGAGCTATCTGGCCGCTGCCAACGGTGCGTATTAAACTAAAAACCCCGCTTTTCGTCAACACCTTTGTGAAACTTTCTTTCTAGTCACGTGCTTAGGGGCTACGAAAGCGGTGCTGCTTCGAGCGCCTGCCAGGCCGAAACGCCCGGCTGGCGTGGTTCAGGCCTGGCTTGGGGGCACGTAGCCTTCGGCCTGGTCGGTGGTTTCGTTGTCCAGAAAGCGCTCCATCTGCGCCATCAGGTACTGGCGCGCTTCGGGCTCGAGCATGTTGAGGTGCTTCTCGTTGATCAGGCGGGTCTGCAGCGCCTGCCACTCCTGCCAGGCCTTCTGGGAGACCGTGGCCTGGATCTGCTGGCCCTTCTCGCCGGGCAAGGGGGGGAAGGCCAGCGCCGGCAGTTCCTGCTGGTACTTGCGGCAGAACACGGTGTTGCTCATGGGAATACTCCTTTGCGTGGGAAAATCGTCACCGAGTATGGGCTAGGGCCCGGGGGTGGGATCAAGCGAAAATGGCGCCAGCTGCGCCAACAACGATTTCACCGGCGCAGCCAGGCCCAGCGTTGGCGGGTCGGCAGAGTCGAACCAGATGCCCTTCTCGCGCACCCCGGAAAGCCCTTCGCAGCGTACCGGCTGCGGGGTGATCGCCAGGCGGAAGTGGCTGAAGGTGTGGGTGAAGCCGGGCAGCGCCGGCTCGATCACGGCGCTGTCGACGCAATCTTGCAGCCAGTCGCCGAGCGCTGCGCGGTCGTCGAACTGGGGCAGGCTCCAGAGCCCGCCCCAGAGCCCCGAAGGCGGGCGCTGCTCGAGCCAGACGCGCCCTTGCCCATCGCGCAGCACCAGCATCAGCGTCTCGCGGGTGGGCAGCGCCTTCTTGGGCTTGGACTCGGGATAGCGCTGCGGCGCGCCTTCTTTATAGGCGGCGCATACGTCATTGAACGGGCAGATCACGCAGTCGGGCCGGGCGCGGGTGCAGAGCGTGGCGCCGAAGTCCATGATCGCCTGGGTGTAGTCGGCAAGGCGCTCCGCGGGGGTGAAGTACTCGGCGAGCGCCCACAGCTTGCCTTCGATAGCGGGCTTGCCGGGCCAGCCGGAGACGGCGTGCAGGCGGGTCATGGATCGCTTGACGTTGCCATCGAGAATCGCGGCGCGCGCCCCGGTGCTCTGGGCGATGATGGCCCCGGCGGTGGAGCGACCGATGCCCGGAAGCGCGATGAGCGTCTCGACGCTTTGCGTGGGCAGCTCGCCGCCGTGCTCGTCTAGCGCCGTTTGCGCGGCCTTGTGCAGGTTGCGCGCCCGAGCGTAGTAGCCAAGCCCGGTCCAGAGGTGCAGCACCTCGTCTTGATCAGCGCGCGCCAGTGCCTCGAGCGTGGGAAAGCGTGCCATGAAGCGCTCGAAGTAGGGAATCACGGTGGCGACCTGGGTCTGCTGCAGCATGATTTCCGACACCCATACCCGGTAGGCGCTGCGCGGTGACTGCCAGGGCAGGTCATGACGGCCGTACTGGTCGAACCAGTCAAGCAGCCGGTGTTGGAATTCGAAGGCCGTCAGGCACGGCGTCGGCATATCGGGCATGGTGTGTCCTGGCCTATCAAGGGATGAAAAGAGGCGCCAACGAAAGCGCCGGCCCGAAGGCCGGCGCGCAACGACGGCTCACCGTCAGTCGAACAGGCTGCGAAGACCGTCGCGCAGGTTGCGCCCGGCGTCGTCGCCCAGGCGCTCGTCGAGCCGGTTCAAGGCATCACCCAGGCGCTCCTCGACCTCGGCGCCGGCCTCGTTGCGAAGCAGCGACACGATGGAAGCCTGGAAGGCATCGCGATCCAGACGGCACCACTGCGACTTGTCCTCGTCGAGATTGCCCTCGCACAGCACCGGCAACGGCAGGGCCTGAAGGCG
>NZ_JAMZBD010000160.1:0-6407 GCF_024158685.1 Halomonas sp. 707D4
GGCTGTGGCTGGGCATTCTGGGCGTCGTACTTGCGATTCCCGCCTGGCGATGGCTGCCGCCGCCGGCGAGCCGTGCCGCCAGCGCCTCCCGCAAACCCGCGACGACGCGCCCCGTCAGCGCGATCTTCCTGTGCCTGATGATGCCCGCCTACTTCTGCGCCGGCTATGGCTACGTGGTCAATGCCACCTTTCTCGTCGCGATCGTCGAGCGCGAACCGTCGCTTTCCGGCGCGGGCAACTGGGCCTTCGCACTGGTAGGGCTATCTGCGGCGCTGACGGTGGTGGTGTGGGATTTCGTTGCCCGGTACATCGGCTACCTGGGCGCGCTGGGGCTCGCCATGGCCGTTCAGGTGGTCGGTATCTGGTTGCCACTTTTCAGTACGAGCCTGCCCACACTCTGGCTCAGCGCGGTGCTTTACGGCGGCACCTTTCTGGGCTGTGTCTGCCTGGTGCTGACCATGGCAGGGAGGCTCTATCCGGACAACCCGGCCAGGCTGATGGGGCAACTGACGCTCGCCTACGGCGCGGCACAGATCATCGCCCCGGCGTTGACCGGTGTGCTGGTCGAAACCACCGGTGACTATCGGCTCGGGCTGTGGCTGGCCGGTGCGCTGGTGGGGCTGGGCGCGCTGATCCTGATGGTGCTCAAGCGCTTGGATCGAACCGCCCAGCGTCTCGATGCCGAGGCCAGGGCGTACTGACATCGAAAGTTCTGGGTTTTTTGCGGAAAATCCTCCAGGATATCGCCTTTTTTCGAGGACAGGACAACAACGCATGGCGTCTTCTGATCAACCACGCGCACAGTGGCTCGGCCGCTGGGGCTTCATGCTCGCCGCGACCGGCTCGGCGGTCGGGCTCGGCAACATCTGGAAGTTTCCCTACATGACCGGCGAGTACGGCGGCGGGGCCTTCGTGCTGGTCTATCTGGTGTGCATCCTGTTGGTGGGAGTGCCGGTGATGATGGCCGAGATCGCCTTCGGGCGGCGCGGCCGGGGCAGCCCCGTCGACGCCTTCCGGCGCGTGGTCACGGAGTCCGGGCGCTCGCCGATGTGGTCGGTGCTGGGCTGGATGTCGATGCTTTGCGGCTTCTTGATCCTGTCGTTCTACGTGGTGGTCGCGGGCTGGTCGTTCTCCTATCTGTGGAAGTCCCTCAGCGGTGGCCTGAGCGCTGAAAGCGTCGGAGCACTGGCGGACGTGTTCGACGCCAACAACGCCGATCCTTTCAATCTTGGTTTCTGGAGCACGCTGGTGACCCTCGTCACCATGCTGGTCGTCGGCAAGGGGGTTCAGAAGGGCATCGAGAGGAGCGTGAGCTGGATGATGCCGGGGCTGGTGCTGATGCTGGTGCTGCTGATCGGTTTCGGCACCTTCTCCGGCGGCTTCGGCGACGCCTTCGCGTTTCTGTTCTCGTTCAATGCCGGGAGCCTGTCGAGCGAGGGCCTGCTGGCCGCGCTCGGCCACGCCTTCTTTACCCTGTCGCTGGCCGCCGGTGCCATCCTGACCTACGGCAGCTACCTGCCCAGGAGCGCCTCGATCGGGCGCACCACGCTCGCCGTGGCGCTGGCGGACACGGTCGTTGCGCTGATGGCGGGGCTCGCCATCTTCCCGGTGATCTTCGCCAACGGCATGGACCCGGCGGGCGGGCCGGGTCTGATCTTCATGAGCCTGCCGATCGCCTTCCAGGCGATGCCGCTGGGCACGCTGTTCGAAATCCTGTTCTTTCTCATGCTGTCGATGGCCGCGCTCACCTCGTCGATCTCGATGGTCGAGGCGACGGTCTCGTGGCTGTGCGACAGCAAGGGCTTCACGCGGCGCTGGGCCTCGCTGGCAACGGGCCTCGTGCTGTGGCTCTTGAGCACTGCGGCGATGCTTTCGTTCAACCTCGGCGCGGACTGGACGCTGGCGGGCAAGACCTTCTTCGACTGGCTGGACTACCTGACCTCGCGCTGGCTGATGCCGCTGGGCGGGCTCGGCACCGTGCTGGTCGCCGGGTTCCTGCTCAAGAAGAGCGTGATGCGCGACGAGCTGGGCCTCGGCCCGCGCCTGTATACGCTGTGGCTCCTGATGGCGCGCTACGTGAGCCCCTTGGGCATCCTGGTCATCTTCGCCGACCAGCTGGCGCTCTTCACCGTGTCGTTTACAGAGCACTGGCCGTGGCTGCTGGCGGCTTTGGCCGTGATGATCCTGGTGGGCGAGTGCATCAGCCCGCGCCTGCGCTCGAGCCTGGCGCCGCGCTGAGCACCGTCAGACGGTGACCACCTGCGCGTCGATGAACTCGCGCGACAGCGGCGTCTGGCAGCGGGCGAACACCTCCTGCAGGAAGCGTTTGCGCGCGCCGCGGTAGTCGCCGCTGAGCAGCACCGCCTGCGCCAGGTGCGCCAGCAGCTCGGCCTGCTGGTCAGGATCGAGCGCGGCGTACGCCTGCTGGGCACGTGGCCACTCCACCTCCAGGGCGGTGGGCCTTTCGGGAAGCGTGGCCAGAAGGTGCGAGAGCAACAGCACCAGGTTCGGGTGCGGGTGGCGGTTGCGCATGATGATTTCTCCCACGCCCTGGGCCAGCAGCTCGCGAGTCTGGTCCGGGGTGTGCGCAAGGCGCTGCATCAATTCTTCGATACGCCGGGGGCCGGAGGCCAGAAGATACGCTTCCTGGGTGATGCGCGCCGCGATCCAGGCGTTCCACAGCGCGTAGAGCGGTGCCATGAGCATGGGAATGAAGCCGCGCAGCGTCAGGCGCCCGAGCAGTCGGCGCATCACCGCGCGCAGCAGAAAGCTGCTCATGCTGACCTTGAGCCGGTAGAGCAGTGCCTGGAGCGTCAGCTTCCAGCCGTGCAGGTGGGCGTGAGGGTCGACGCCGTAGATCAGGCTGCCAGGGCTTGGGTACTCCAGCGCGATGCGCGTCACGCCCTGTACCGTCAGTTCCACCGCGGGCGGCTGGGGCAGGGTGGTTTGGTAGTCCAGGCCGGCGAAGCGCGCCACCCGCGCCACGCCGCGCAGCGAGTTCCAGTAGAGAAAGCCGATCTCGAGCACGGTGATCACCCCGGCGAAGGCCATGTAGGCGCTCCAGTAGGGCAACTGCTCGCGCAGCGACATCGCCTCCCAGTTGTCCGCCCAGACCTGGCGCATCCACCATTCCGACCCGCCGATCAACGTGCCCGAGACGATCCCCGCCAGCGCCGCCCACAGGATCACGAAGCGACGGCTGCGCTTGAGCGCTGCCGGGTCCGGGGCTGCCAGCGGCGGGGTTCGCGCGAGGCGACGGGCGATGTAGCGGCTGGCGAGGCGTTGGGCCCTGTCCGGGGAGGGGGCGAACTCTCGATCGGGGCGAGTCAGCGACATGGTAACCAGTGAGGCGATGAGTTTGAGTGATTAGGGTAGCGGCTAGGTTCGCTTCGCACACGCTTTGATTGCGCCGGGGTGGGTGCCCGCCTTCATCAGCTCGCCCCAGTGGGTGGTGAACCGGTTGGAGCGATGATGGCAGCGCAGCTGCCAGGCGGCCTTTTCCGGCGTGAGGCCGAAGCCGATCTTGCCTTGCCCCATGCGCTGGTTGATGTCGTCGAGGGTCGCCATCAAGGCGGGGTGGTGGCGGTGGCGCGGCGGCTGGTGCAAGAGCGAGAGTTGATACTGCTCGGCGTCGACCAGATCCAGCAGCATCACGCCCGCCTTCATGAAGCGATGCCCCGGGCGATAGATCTGCTCGAGCCCTTCGCGTACCGCGACGAGCATCACCCGGGTATCGTCGCTGGGCGCGGCGAGCGGAATCATGGCGTGGGGAAAGTACTGCGGCTGCTCCGGGCGGTGGCGGTTGGTATTGAGAAACAGCATCACCGCCCGGGCGAGGCTGCGCTGCTCGCGCAGCTTCTCGGCGCTGCGCTGGGCGTGGCGGCCGAGCGCCTCCATGAGCTCCGCCTTCACGCCGGTGGGTTTGCCGAAGGAGCGCGAGGTCATGATGCGCTGGCGCGGCGCGTCCAGCGCGTTCATTTCAAGGCACGGCGTGCCGCGAAGCTCCAGCGCCGTGCGCGCCAGCACCACGGAGAAGCGCCGGCGCAGGTCGTGATGGTCGCACTCGCGCAAATCCCAGGCGGTGTGGATGCGCTGCACCGCCAGCCGCTCGGCCAGGCGCCGACCGATGCCCCAGACCGCGTCGATCGGGGTTTGCTTCAAGAGCGCGGCGGTGTCGGCGGCGTCGGCGTGGAGCAGGCACACGCCCTGGTAGCGCGGGTGCTTCTTGGCCGCGTGGTTGGCGAGCTTGGCCAGCGTATGGGTCGGCGCGAGCCCCACGCACACGGGAAGCCCCAGGTGGCGGCGAATGCGCCGCCGAAGCCAGGCCCCCAGTGCCTGGCAGCGCGCCGGGTCAAGGCCGTCGAGGTAGATGAACATCTCGTCGATGGAGTAGGGCGCCACCTGCGGGCAGGCGTCGCGCAGAAGCTGGCAGAGCCTGCCCGACATGTCGCCGTAGAGCTCGTAGTTCGACGACTTCAGGTGGATACGCCCGGCGCGGTGAAGCCCTTCGAGCTTGAAGGCGGGCGTGGCCATGGCGATGCCCATCGCCTTGAGCTCCTCCGAGCGGGCGATGATGCAGCCGTCGTTGTTGCTCATCACTCCTACCGGGCGGCCCTCGAGCTCGGGCTGGAAGACGCGCTCGCAGCTGACGTAGAAGTTGTTGGCGTCGACCAGGCCGATCACGGCACGTACTCGTGGATCACCGCGCGCACTACGCCCCACAGCTGGCACTCGGTGCCCTCCAGCGGCAGCGGCGGGTAGAGCGGGTGGGCGGAGCACAGGTGCGGCACGCCCTGATGGAGCGCGTAGCGCTTGATCAGCACCTCGCCGTCGAACAGTGCCACCAAGATGTGCCCCAGGCGTGGCCGAACGCTGCGGTCCACCACCAAGAGATCACCATCGAAGATGCCCCAGCCCTCCATGCTGTCGCCGGTGGCGCTCAGGTAGAACGTCTGCGTCGGGTTCTTGATCAGGCGCGTGTTGAGATCCAGCGTGCGCTGCTCGTAATCCTGGGCCGGCGAGGGAAAGCCGCTGAATCCCGCCCGGGCGCGCAGGGCGGGAAAGGCCAGCGGTTGAAAGGTGAGGGGCCTGGCTGTCGCAACGTGGAGGGGTTGAGGCGACATGGTGACGTCCTTGTGAATCGAATAGTGTATTTATATACAGTATTCGATGCCGCCTCGAAAATTGCAAGGATTCAGGACGCGCCTCAGCGCGCCAGCCACAGCCCCACGACGACGGCGCTGATCACGGCGATGAAGAAGACGGTATTGCGAACACGGGTATCACGGCGAGGTTTCATGAAGGGACTCATCGACAAACAAGGGTTGGACAAACAGGGGTTAGACAAACAAAGGTCAAAAACGGCGTTCAATAGCGAGAGCATGGTAACGTCTACGTCATGCAGCGTCATCACGACAGGCGGTCATCGACAGCATGAGAGACTTTCCATGAACGAACTTGCCCACGCCGCCCGGCCGCTTGCGCTTGCCGGCAAACGCCTCGCCGCGCTCTCCTGGGGCCGCGAGGGGGCGCCGGTCTGGCTCGCCTTGCACGGCTGGCTCGACAACGCCGCGAGCTTTTCGCGCCTGGCACCGCGCCTGGCGCGGGAGATGGACGTGCGCATCGTGGCGCTCGACTTTCGCGGCCACGGCCACTCCGAGCACGCCCCGCCCGGCGGCGACTACGCCTTGTGGGACTACGTCTTCGACGTGCTCGACGCGCTCGATGCGCTTGCCATCGAGCGTGCCACGCTTCTGGCGCACTCGATGGGCGCGGCGGTGGCCTGCGTGCTGGCCGCCACGCTTCCCGAAAGGGTCGAGCGGCTGCTGCTGGTCGATGGCCTCGGGGCGCTCAACACCGAGGCGCGCGAAAGTGCGGCCCAGCTGCGCAAGGGGCTTCTGGCCCACCGGCGCACCTCCTCGCGCCTGCCGCGCTACGCCGATATGGACGCCGCCGTGGCCGCCCGCGTGGCCGGCGGCGTGACGTCGGTCGGGCGTATCGCCATCTATCCGGTGGTCGAGCGCAACACCCGGGCCACCGCCGAGGGGCAGGTCGAGATGCGCACCGACCCCCGCCTGCTCAAGCCCTCGCTGGTACGCTTCACTCCGGAGCAGGTGCTGGCGCTGCTCGGCGAGATACAGGCGCCGGTGCTGCTGGTGGAGGGCGATAGGGGGATTCTCGGCCAGCGGCGCTGGTCGCAAGAGGCCCGTCAGGCGGTCGCCCGGCTGACCCGGGAGGTACTGCCGGGCGGCCATCATCTTCACCTAGAGCCCGATTCCGTCGAGGCAGTGGCCGGCGTTATCGCCGCATACTGCACGACGACCGCCGCTCGATCACGGAGCGTCGAATGAATAGAGCGAATAGCGTGGTGTCGACGCAGCTCGACCCTGTCGGCCGTCGTGGCAACA
>NZ_JAMZBD010000161.1:0-6404 GCF_024158685.1 Halomonas sp. 707D4
GCGCGGCGCCGAGCGGGTCAGTGAGGCGCTGGCGGAGCTCGATCTGAAAAATGCCCCGGCGTTTTCCCCCTTCGTGCCGCTTTACGAGATGCTTGCCCAACAGTTGCCCGAGGCGGTGCTGGTGGGCGACTCCACCGCGCCGGTCTACGCCGGGAACCATCTGGTCAGCCAGCCGGCGCCTCGGCGCTACTTCAACGCCTCGACCGGCTACGGGACGTTGGGCTACGGGTTGCCCGCCGCGCTCGGCGCAAAGCTTGCTCAGCCGGCGCTTCCGGTGGTGGCGCTGGTCGGCGACGGCGGGGTGATGTTCACGCTGTCCGAACTCGCCACCGCCGTCGAAGAGCAGATCCCGATCGTCGTTCTGCTATGGCATAACGCGGGCTACGAAGAGATTCGCCGCTACATGGACGACAACGGCGTGGCACGCCTGGGCGTGGACCTTCAGGCACCCAACTTTATGACCCTAGCCGATGGCTTCGGCTGCCCGAGCGTGCATATCGAAAGCCCGGCCGAACTGGCGGTGGTGCTTGCCGAGCGCGACCACCAACGCCCGCTTCTCATCGAAATCGACTCTAGCGCCTGGCAGCAACGCATCACTCCCTCGGAGACACCATGAAAACCCTCGATCAGCAGTTCATCGGCAACCGCTGGGTGGCCACGAAAGCGACCCGCACCCTTGATGTGATGAATCCTTACCGCGAGGAGGTGATCGCCCGGGTCACGGCAGGGGATTCGGCCGACGTCGACGCCGCCGTGGCGGCGGCTCGTGCCGCCCAGCCCGGCTGGCAGGCGCTGGGTGGCGAAGCGCGAGCCCAGTATCTCGACGGCTTCGCGCAGGCCCTCACGGCGCGGCGCGAGGCGTTGATCGAGCTGAGTGCCACCAACAACGGCAAGCCGCTGCTGGAGGCGGGCATCGATCTGGATGACGCAATCGCCTGCTACCGCTACTACGCGGGGCAAGCGCGGGCGCTGGACGCCCGCCAGGGCGAACGCGTCGAGGTCGAGATGGAGGGAGTCGAGGCGCGGGCCTACTTCGATCCCGCCGGCGTGGTCGGACTGATCACACCATGGAATTTTCCGCTGGTCACCAGCGCCTGGAAGCTCGCCCCGGCGCTGGCCGCCGGCTGCACGGTGGTACTGAAGCCTTCCGAGGTGGTGCCGCTGCCGGAGCAGGCGCTGGCGGAAATCGCTCTCGATATCGGCCTGCCCGCCGGCGTGCTGAATCTCTTGAACGGCGACGGTGACGGTATCGGCGCGCCGCTGGCAAGCCACCCGGAGGTCGACAAGGTGTCGTTCACCGGCAGCAACCGCGTGGGCGAGGCGGTGATGAAAGCGGCCGCCGCCCGCACCGCCGGGGTGTCACTGGAGCTCGGCGGCAAGTCGCCGATTCTGGTGATGGAGGACGCGGATCCTTCGCAGGCTGCCGAGTGGGTGATGGCGGGTATCTACTTCAACGCCGGCCAGATCTGCTCGGCGACTTCGCGCCTTCTGGTGCACGAAGACGTGGCCGAGGCGCTCTATAAAGAGCTCGCCATGCGCATGGACGCGCTGACTCTGGGCGATCCGTTTGATGAGGGCACCGACCTTGGCCCGCTCACCAGCGCCAGACAGCGGGACGCCGTCAACGGCTACCTGAAGATCGCCGAACAGGAAGGGCTGAGCGCGGTGCGCGATCACACCCACTACGCCTTGCCCGAGCAGGGCTACTTCGTCGCCCCCACGCTCTACCGCGACGTGTCGTTAGAAAGTCGCCTGTGGCGCGAAGAGATCTTCGGACCGGTGCTCTGCGCACGCAGCGTCAAGGATGAGGCGGAAGCGATCAAGCTTGCCAACGACAGCGACTTTGGCCTCGCCGCCACGGTGATCAGCGGCGATACCGAGCGAGCCAACCGCATCGGCCGCGCACTCAAGGCCGGCAGCATCTGGTACAACAGCGAGCAGCTGGTGCTACCGGAAACCGCCTGGGGCGGCTTCAAGCGCAGCGGCACCGGCCGCGAGCTGGGCCCCTGGGGGCTAAGCGCCTATCTCGAGGTAAAGCACGTAGTGGGACCGAGCTAACGCGCCGGCATCGGGTAGCGCCGGTCCCATTTCCCCGCCTTGACCACCTGCCCGGGCACGTCGTGGCCGACCAGCTCGGGCAGCGTGGCGGCGATCTCCAGCAGGGCGTCGAGGTTCACGCCGGTGTTCACGCCCATCGCTTCGAACATGTGTACCAGGTCCTCGGTGCAGACGTTGCCCGTCGCCCCCGGCGCGAAGGGGCAGCCGCCGAGGCCCCCCAGGGCGGCATCGAAGCGGGTGATGCCCGCCTGCCACGCCGCCAGCGCGTTGGCCAGACCCATGCCGCGGGTGTTGTGCACGTGCAGGGTGAAGGCGGTGGAGGGCCAGCGGGTGATGACCGCCTCGCACAGCGCCTTGACCTGGGCGGGGTTGGCCATGCCGGTGGTGTCGCACAGCGTCACCCCGTCGATGCCCAGCGCCGCCAGTTGCTTGATGAGTGCCAGCACGCGCGCCTGGGGCACCACGCCTTCGAAGGGGCAGCCGAAGGTGGTGGAGAGCGAGGCGTTGATGAACACGCCGCTTTCGCGCGCCACGCTTACGATCTCGGCGAAGCGCTCGAGCGACTGCTGTGGGGTCATGCGCAGGTTGGCCAGGCCGTGGCTGTCGCTTGCCGACATCACTAGGTTGAGCTCGTCCACCCGGCAGGCGAGTGCGCGCTCGGTGCCCTTGAGATTGGGCACCAGCACGGTGATATCGACACCGTCGCGGCGCTCGATGCCCTGGACCACATCCGCCGCGTCCGCCAGGTTGGGGATCGCCCTGGGCGAGGTGAAGGAGGTGGCTTCGATACGCGCAAGACCGGTTGTCGAGAGCGCGTCGATCCAGCGGATCTTTTCCGCCGTGGGGACGAAGCGCTTTTCGATCTGCAGGCCGTCGCGAGGGCCGACTTCGTTGATCTCGATGCGCTCGGGGCAGGGGGCTTGGGGGATCATGGCGTGCTCCTCAAATGATGCCAGCGCTACGCAGCTTGGCGCGGGTGTCCGGGTCGATACCGAGTTCGTCGAGCACGTCCTCGGTGTGCTGGCCAAGGCGCGGGCCGCCGTTGCCAAGCCTGCCCGGGGTGGCGCTGAGCTTGGGCAGCACGCCTGGCACCTTCAAGGGCTCGCCGTTTTCGCGCGTGAACGTCTGGATCATCTCGCGGGCGATGTAGTGCGGGTCAGACGCAATGTCCTTGGCGGTGTAGGGGTAGCCCGCCGGCACCCGGGCCTCGTCCAGCGCCTCCAGGATGACGTCGCGCGGGCGGGTCTGGGTCCAGGCCTCGATCGCTTCGTCGATCATCTGCGCCTGCCGGCTGCGTCCGTCATTGTGGGCGAGCGCCGGGTTCTCGGCCAGGTCCGGGCGGCCGATCACGCCCATCAGGCGCTTGAAGATGCTGTCGCCGTTACCGGCGATCAGCACGTACTCGCCGCCGTCACAGCGGTAGGCGTTCGACGGCGTGATGCCGGGCAGGGCGCTGCCGCCGGGCTCGCGTACCTGGCCCGTGGCGTCGAACTCCGGCAGAAGGCTCTCCATCATGGCGAAGACCGACTCATGCAGGGCCACGTCGATCTCCTGGCCCAGGCCGCTCTTCTGGCGCTCTTGGAGTGCCAGCAGCGTGCCGATCACCGCGTAGAGCGCCGAGAGCGAATCGCCGATGCTCACCCCCACGCGCACCGACGGCTCGCCAGGGTGCCCGGTCAGGTAGCGAAGCCCGCCCATCGCCTCGCCGATGACGCCGAAACCGGGCTTGTCGCGGTAGGGGCCGGTCTGGCCGTAGCCTGAGACGTGCACCATGATCAGGCCCGGGTTGAGCGTAGAGAGCGTCTCCCAGCCCAGGTTCCAGCCGTCCAGCGTGCCGGGGCGGAAGTTCTCGACCACCACGTCGGCTTCGCTTGCCAGCCGGCGCGCCAGCGCCTGGCCCTCTTCGCTTCGAAGGTCGAGCGCCACGGAGCGCTTGTTGCGCGACTGCACGTGCCACCAGAGCGAGGTGCCCTCTTCGAGTATTCGCCACTTGCGAAGCGGGTCACCGGTGCCCGGTGGCTCGATCTTGATCACGTCGGAGCCGAACTCGCCGAGCAGCTTGGTGGCGAAGGGGCCGGCGATGAGCTGGCCGAGCTCGAGCACCTTGAGGCCCGCCAGGGGTAGCGCGCGAGACGCATCGCTCATGACATCGCTCCTTTGAGAAATGATTGGCCGAGGCGGCCGGGATGGCGGGCAGCATGCCTTCGCAAGGGGGCGGGAGACAATTAGGCAAAGGGCAAACCAGGTTTCGCCGGCGGCGAAGCATCGTCTTTTATCACCGCCTTTGTCATAGTAGTGGCTTTCGGCTTCGCGCCGTTCGTCATTCAAGGAATTCCATGCGCCGTTTCGACCTCGTCAGCCTCAAGCTCTTCATCTCCGTGGCGGACGAAGGGCGGCTCACCGCCGCCGCGCGGCGCGAGCATCTGGCGCTGGCGGCGGTCAGCAAGCGTATCAGCGACCTGGAAACGCTGGTCGGCACCACGCTGCTCTACCGGCGCCCGCGGGGCGTCGAGCTGACCCCGGCCGGCCAGGCCTTCCTGCACCACGCCCGGCGGATCATGGACGACATCGAACGCATGCAGGCGGAGCTCAGTGAGTATGGCGACGGCGTGCGTGGCCACGTGCGCCTCCACTCCAATACCTCGGCGATCATCGCCTTTCTGCCTCAGGATCTGAGCGCTTTCGCCCGTGCCTTTCCCCAGATCAAGCTCGACTTGCAGGAGCGGGTCAGCAGCGAGGTGATCGCGGCGCTGCGCGACGGTCTCACCGACGTGGGCATCTTTGCACGCCACGTGGCGGCGCCCGATCTCGAGGTCATGGCGTATCGCCGCGACCGGCTGGTGCTGGTCGTGCCTCGCGAGCACCCGCTGGCCGAACGCCGGAACCTGGCGTTTCTCGAGACCACGCGCCACGACTTCATCGGCCTGCAGCAGGACGCGTCGCTGCAGACGTTGCTGCACGAGCAGGCCAGCCGCGCCGGCCAGACGCTGCGCATGCGCATCCAGGTGCGCAGCTTCGACGCCATCTGCCGCATGATCCATCACGGCATGGGGATCGGCATCCTGCCGGAAAGCACCCTCGACGGCCGCGATCTCGACGCGCTCCAGTTGATACGCATTCCGCTGAGCGACCCCTGGGCGCGCCGCGAGCTGGTGGTGGGCATGCGCCGCTACGCCACCCTGCCGGTCACGGCGCGACATCTGGTCGATCACCTGACCGGCACCGACCGTCTCGATTTGAGCTGAGTTCGCGAAACGCGAAGGCGTGCTTCATGAACGTCGATTTGAGCGCATGCGCGGCTTGTTTCAAGATCGGGCGCGACACACGCCATTCTTCGCCATAACGATAAATTGAGAGAACCCATCTCATGCAAAAGACACTGCTGGCCACCCTGACGACACTCGGCATGCTGGCGGCGGCGCCCTTCGCGCTCGCCCAGCCGATCGAGATCCAGGTCAACAACACCATGAGCGAGGGCGGCTCGGAAAGTGCTGCCATCGAACGCTTCGCCGAGTACCTCGAAGAGCAGGCCCCCGGGCGCTTCAACGTGCGCCCGTTTCTGGCCGGGTCGCTTGGCGGCGAGGACTCGGTGCTCGAGCTTCTCAACTTGGGGCAGACGCAGCTGGCGCTGACCGGCGGCAACTGGCGTCAGCAGTACGCGCCGGACTACGACGCCATGACCGTCCCCTTTCTCTTCACTACCTGGGAGGAGGTGGACCACTACCTCGAAAGCCCGTCGGGACAGGCCTTGATCGAGCGGGCCGGCAGCCGCGGCGGACTGACTTTTCTGGGCCTTCAGCATCGCGGGCCGCGCCACATGACGGCGAACAAGGAAATACACTCACCGGCGGATCTGCAGGGTTTCCGCCTGCGCATGCCGTCGCTACCCATCTGGCTCGAGGTATGGCAGGAAATCGGCGCGCAGGTGGTCAACGTTCCGGCGCCGGAGATTTATCTGGCGATGCAGACTCGCCAGGTGGATGGCCACGAGAACTCGCTCTCCTCGCCCTATACGCGCAGGCTCTGGGAAGTGCAGGACTACCTCATCATGACCAGCCACGTCCAGTTCCCCTGGAGCTGGGTCGCCAGCACCCGCTGGTGGGAGGGTCTCGATGAGGAAGATCAGGCGCTGATCGGCGAGGCCGTGGACGTGGCGCGCGCTTACGGCAACGAGCAGGAGCTCGAGCTCGACGTCTTCTATCGCGACGCGCTCGAGGAGGAAGGCATGACGGTGATCGAGCCCGATATCGCCGCCTTCCGCGAGGCGGCGCAGCCGGCCATCGACCGCGTGTTGTCGGACATGGCCGACGGCGTGCGTGACGACGCCCTCGCTGCCGGTCGGATCG